>DAISKN010000120.1:0-12999 GCA_036820975.1 Acidobacteriota bacterium
GAGGTCTCGCGAAAGCTCAGGGCGGGTGGAAAGCCGCGCGACCTCGTACTCGTCCTTGTAGGCCATGAGCTTGTAGAGGCCGCGAGCCACGGCGTCCGTCAAACGCGCCCCGTTGCCGACCGCCTCCCGTTCGCGCTCGCGCACCCGGGCGACGAAGTCCGAGTAAACCCGCGCATAGGCGTCGTCCTGGTACAGGGTGAGCTCGGCGATGCGCCGCTCGAGGCTCGCCGGTCGAACGCCCTCGTCCTCCTCCAGGGTTCCGACGGCGAGCCTCCGTCCGAGGTGGAAAGCGCTCCGGTTCAGATTGACGGAGGTTCCATTGAGCTCGATCGCTTTCTCCAGGCTCCACTTCGAGAGCGGCAGGAGTCCCTTCTGGTAGGCGGCGCCAAGGAGGAGAGTGTTCGCGGGCATGTGGTCGGAGAAGAATCGCTCCGAGATCGAGACGGCGTCGAAGTAGAGGTTCTCCTCCGCTCGCGTATGGGAATCGATGCGGTGGCGGAGAGAATCGAGCGCGGGAAAGCTTTCTTCGACGTGGGAGACCATTCTGCCGGTCGGGATCGCGCTGGTCGAGACGACGGCGACAGTGCGATCCGGCCGCGCGCGGGTGAGATGCTGGGATTGGGCCGCGGTCAGAACGTCGAAGGCGAGATAGACGTCGGCCTCTCCCGCCGCGATCTGGCCCGAGGCCTCTCGAGGCTCGGACAGAATCCTGAGGTGGGAGACCACCGGGCCTCCCTTCTGGCTCAGGCCGGTCTGGTCGAGGCTCAGAACCTTCTTCCCCTCGAGAGCGGCCGCCATCGCGAGGATCTGGTTCGCGGTGACGACTCCGGTCCCGCCGATGCCCACCATGTAGATCGAGGCCTCGCGCTTCCGGTTCTCGGGCCGGGGAAGCTCGACCTCTTCGAGCTTCGGAAGGACCGGGCTCTTCCGTCCGGGGATGACTTCCAGGAACGACGGGCAATCGCCTTCGAGGCAGGAGTAGTCCTGGTTGCACGAGGACTGATGCACCCGGGTCTTTCTTCCGAACTCCGTCTCGACGGGATGAAGGCTCATGCAGTTGGACTTCGCCCCGCAGTCGCCGCAGCCCTCGCAGACCGCCTCGTTGATGAAAACGCGCTTCTCCGGCGTCGGCGCGAGTCCCCGCCGGCGTTTTCTCCGGAGCTCCGCCGCGCACTCCTGCTCGTACACGAGGACCGTCGTCCCCGGGATCTCCCGCAACAGGCGCTCGGCTTCCTCGAGCCGCGTCCGGGGCCAGACGTCCTTCGATCGCGGGGCGTCGCTGACGACCAGGACCCGCTTCACGCCTTCGGCTTCGAGGGCTCGGGTGAGATGCTCGATCGACATGGCCCCGTCGACCTTCTGGCCTCCCGTCATCGCGACGGCGCCGTTATAGAGGACCTTGAAGGTGATATTCGCGCCGGAGGCGACGGCCTGCCGGATGGCGAGACTACCCGAGTGAAAGAGCGTGCCGTCGCCGAGGTTCTGAAAGATATGAGGAGTCTCGGTAAAGGGCGCCATCCCCACCCACTGAGCGCCTTCGCCTCCCATGTGGGTGATGCCGACGGTCGAACGATCCATGGTGAGCGCCATCCCGTGGCAGCCGATGCCGCCGGCGGCAAGCGACCCCTCCGGAACCGTCGTCGAGCGGTTGTGAGGGCAGCCGGAACAGAAGTGGAACAGGCGCGAGACCGGCAAGGGATCTGCCATCGATTCCCGGAGAAAGCCGAGGACCCCCAACCTCGGCTCGAGCCTCGACGGGGGCACGTAGGGGGAGAGCCGCTTCGCCAGGATCGATGCGATAGAGTCCGGGTCGAGGGCTCCCTCCGCGGGGACGAGGGGCTTGCCCACGATCCTCGGCCGCGCGCTCTCGTGATAGAGCGCGTCTTTGAGGAAGAGCTCGAGAAACGCCCGCTTCTCCTCGAGGACGAGAATCTCCTCGAGGCCGCGTCCGAACTCCCGCGCGGTCTCGGGCTCGAGGGGAAACGGCATCCTCACCTGGAAGAGCCGGATGCCGAACCGCCGGAGCGCGTCGTCGTCGAGGCCGAAGAGCGCGAGCGCCTCGCGGAGGTCGAAATACGTCTTTCCGGGAGCGGCGATGCCGATGCGATCCTTCGGCGTCGAAACGCGAATCTCGTTGAGGCGATTCGCGCGCGAGAACGCCTTCGCCGCCTCGAGCCGTCCCCTTTGAATCTCCTTCTCGACGTCGAGGCTCCAGGGCCCGACGAGGAGGAGCTTCTGCGTCGCGCGAAACGGCTTCCCGTCGAGCTCGAACTCCGGGTCGACGGGGGCGACGCGGAAGGCCGAGACTTCCGCGGTCGCGAAGGCGTCGGCCACCTCGGTCGCGATCTTGAAGCCGACCCAGAGGCCCGAGATCCGGGAGAGGGCGTAGCCGTGCCGGCCCAGGTCGAGGACCTCCTGGACGTTTCCCGGGGCGAGCGTGGGCATGAGAGCGTCGTAGAACGCGGGCTCCGATTGCGAAGGAAGGGTCGAGGACTTCGCGGTGGCGTCGTCGCCGGCGACCGCGAGGACACCGCCGGTCCGGGAAACTCCGGCATAGTTCCCGTGCTTGAAGGCGTCTCCCGAGCGGTCGACTCCGGGGGACTTCCCGTACCACATGCCGAGGACTCCGTCGTATTTCGCTCCGGGAAAGAGGCCCGCGACCTGGCTTCCGAAAACCGCGGTCGCGCCCAGATCTTCGTTCACTGCCGGGAGAAAGTGCACTTCGTGCTCGGATAGAATCCGCCGCGCGCGCGCCAGCGTGAGGTCGAGTCCACCGAGGGGGGAGCCGCGGTATCCCGAGATGAGCGTCGCGGTGCGAAGACCGTTCCTGCGGTCCGCCCGGTGCTGGTCGAGGGGGATGCGAACCAGGGCCTGGATGCCCGAGAGCAGGATGGTGCCTTCTTCGAGGAGATACTTGGAGTCGAGCGTAAGCTCCCGATCGAGCACGGCACTAGGCTACACTAACGCCCCGTGGACTTCCGCCTCACGCCCGAGCAGGAACAGATCCGTCAGTCGGTCCGGGAGATCGTCAAGAGCTTCCCCGGCGAGTACTGGCAGAAGCTCGATCGAGAGCTCGGCTATCCGACCGAGTTCGTTTCGGCCCTCACCGAAGGCGGCTGGCTCGCGGCGTTGATCCCCGAAGAGTACGGAGGAGGCGGGCTCGGAGTCCTGGAAGCGAGCTTGATCCTGGAAGAGATCAATCGTTCTCCGGGCAACTCCGCCGTCTGCCACGCGCAGATGTACGTCATGGGCACGCTCCTGCGCCACGGCTCGGAGGAACAGAAGAGGAGACTCCTTCCACAAATTGCGCGGGGCGAGGTCCGGCTCCAGGCCTTCGGAGTCACGGAGCCGGGAGCCGGCTCGGACACCACGAAGCTGAAAACCTTCGCCCGCAAAGCCGGGGACCGCTACATCGTGAGCGGCCAGAAGGTCTGGATCTCGCGCACCGAGCACTCGGACTATCTCCTGCTCCTCGCGCGCACCACGCCCGCGGAAGAAGTCGCGAAGAAGACCGATGGCCTGTCGGTTTTTCTCGTCGATCTCCGAGCGGCCATCGGCAAGGGCATCACCGTCCGTCCCATTCGCACGATGATGAACCACCACTCCTGCGAGCTCTTCATCGACGATCTCGAGGTTCCGGCATCAAACCTCGTGGGGGAGGAAGGGAAGGGATTCCGCTACATCCTCGACGGCATGAACGCGGAGCGAATCCTCATCGCCGCGGAGTGCATCGGCGATGCCCGGTTCTTTCTCGATCGCGCGAGCGCATACGCCAAGGAGCGGGTGGTCTTCGGCCGCCCCATCGGACAGAACCAGGGAATTCAGTTTCCCCTGGCTCTCGCCCACGCCCACACGGAGGCCGCGGACCTCATTCGTTTCCGCGCCGCGGATGCTTTCGACCGGGGAGCGCCTTCAGGAGCGGACGCGAACCTCGCGAAGCTCCTTGCGGCGGACGCCTCGTGGGAGGCGGGAAACGCCGCCCTCCAGACGTTCGGCGGCTTCGGCTTCGCGGCGGAGTACGACATCGAGAGGAAGCTCCGCGAGACGCGGCTGTACCAGGTAGCGCCGATCTCGACGAACTTGATTCTTACGTATATCGCGGAGCGGGTCCTGGGTTTGCCACGATCCTACTGATATGCGGCTTCTCGACGACGTCACGGTTATTTCCGTGGAGCAGGCCGTCGCCGGACCCTTCGCCACACGCCAGCTCGCCGACCTCGGCGCCCGGGTCATCAAGATCGAGCGGCCGGAAACGGGCGACTTCGCCCGCCACTACGACGAGACCGTCCGCGGGATGTCGAGCCACTTCGTATGGCTCAACCGCTCGAAAGAATCCCTGACCCTGGACTTGAAGGCCGAGGAGGGTAAGCGGATTCTCGGGAAGCTCATCGAGCGCGCCGACGTCTTCCTCTCGAACCTCGGTCCGGGGGCGCTCGAGAGGCTCGGGCTCGGAGCGCCGTCTCTTCGCAGCCGCTCGCCTCATCTCATCACCTGCGAGATCTCGGGCTACGGGCCGAGCGGCCCCTATCGAGACAAGAAGGCCTACGACCTCCTGATCCAGGCGGAATCGGGTCTCGTCTCCATCACCGGCACCGAGGCCTCCCCGGCGCGCGTCGGGATCTCCGTCGCCGACATCGCCGCCGGAATGTATGCCTACTCGGGAATCCTCCAGGCCCTCATGAAGCGCCAGAAGACGGGCGAGGGAAGCGCCGTCGAAGTGACACTTCTCGAAGCCCTCGGGGAATGGATGGGCTACCCCGCGTACTACACGGGATACGGCGGCGTCGAGCCCCGGCGCGCGGGGACCCACCACGCGACCATCGCCCCCTACGGCGACGTGAAGACCGCGGACGGAGGGCTCATCTACGTCGCGGTTCAGAACGATCGGGAATGGCGTAGCTTCTGCGAGGTGGTGCTCGCCCGACCGAAGCTCGCGGATGACTCCCGCTTCGCGACGAACGCCGCGCGGGTCGAGAACCGCCACGAGCTCTTCGAGATCGTCGATGCCGCGTTTCTGGGAATGACCACCGCGGAGGCGTTCGAGCGGCTCGACGAGGCGGACATCGCCCACGCCCAGGTGAACTCGGTCCTGGATTTCGTGCGCCATCCCCAGCTCTCGGCGCGCGACCGCTGGCGCGAGGTCGACTCTCCCGTGGGGAAGCTATCGACGCTCCTGCCACCGGCGAACGTCGAAGGGCTGGACACGGTCTTGAAGGCGGTTCCCGACGTCGGAGAGCATACGCCGAAGGTCCTGGCGGAGCTCGGCTACCACGCGGACGATATCGAGCGCCTTCGAAAAGAAGGAGTGGTCTGATGGCGGTGAAGGAAGGTTGGAACGGCCGCTTCTACGAGGACTTCGAGGTCGGAGACGTATACGAGCACCCTCTCGGGAGGACGGTGCTTTCCGTCGACAACAGCTGGTTCACTCTCCTGACCCAGAACACGAACCCCATCCATTTCGATCACCACTACGCGTCCCAGACGGAGTTCGGAAAACCCCTCGTCGATTCGACGTTCACCCTGGCCCTGGTCACCGGGCAATCCGTCACCGATCTCTCGCAGAACGTGATGGCGAACCTCGGATGGGACGAGGTCCGGCTCCCGAATCCCGTTTTCGAGGGCGACACGATCTATTCGCGGAGCGAGATACTCTCGAAACGGGAGTCGAAGTCGCGGCCGAACGTGGGAATCGTCGAGGCAAAGACCACGGGCTGCAACCAGGACGGGGTCACCGTCATCGAGTTCCGGCGCACGTTCATGGTCTACAAGCGCGGCCACGCCCCCGAGCGCGTCAGGGGATCGGGTACGACACCGCGTAGATGATCCCCGCGTCGGTCCCCACGTAAATCATCGAATTGATGAGATCCAGGGTCGGCGCCCCGACGGCGGCGTTGCCCAATCCGAGGACGACGCTCGTCGGAGTCCCCGGGGAAGCGATGTCGATCTGATAGAGACTGCCGTCTCCGGATCCGACGAGGACGTGCGGGGTGTCCGGCGGTTGAAGCAGGATGGAAGGCGAGGGGATGCTCACCGGCCAACCCGATACGACGGCGCCGCTCGTGGTGTTGTCTTCGATCGACCATACCTTGGTGTTGGTGGAGACGAAGAGCCGGTTGCTTCCGAATCGGGGGAACAGGAACCCCTTGATGGCGCCGTCGCCGAGGGGAAGGTTCCAATGCGGGGTGCCGCTTCCGGCATCGACGGCGTGCACCACTCCGGCGTTGTTTCCGACGTAGATCCTGCCGTTGAAGAGCACCGGGCTTCCGTCGATGTTCCCGAGAGCCGCGCTCCAGAGCAGCGTGGGGGTCGTGGCCGTGAAGTCGACCGCCCATAGCGTTCCGTTCGATCCCGGTCCCGTGCGGGAAGCGAAGTAGACTCGCTGGTTCAGGTAATCCACGGACGCGCCGCCGCTTACGATTCCGATCCCCGTCCCGTCGCCCTGGACGACGTCGTTGACGAAGCTCCAGGCCGGGAGGCCGGTCGCGACCTCGAGAGCCCTGAATGAATTGGACGCGGAAGCGTTTCGGGTGCCGGTGAGGACCAGGTCGAAGGCCGCGGCGTCGAACGCCACGAAGTGTCCGGCAGGGGCCGCCTGGACGTTGGCCGCGATCGAGCGGCTCCACTCGAGTGAGCCATCGTTCGCATCCACGGCATGGATGTTTCCGTCCTGAGAGCCGAGAAACGCCGCGCCGTTCGCGGCGCCTCCCACGGCAAAGGGAACGACGGGCGGCCGAGTCTGAACCGGAGCCCCGGCGTCGTAGGGAACGTAACCCGAAATCCAGGCACCGCCGGCGACCCCGGCCCCCCCCTGCAGTCCGTGCAGGAGCCCGTCGTTCGACACTACGTATACGGAGGCATCTCCTCCAAAAATCCGCAGCCCGGGAGGAGCCATGGACGTGGCCGCCGTGGAGTAGGCCCACTTGACGTTTCCGGAGGTGTCCAACGGACGGGCTTTGACGAACTTCCCGGGAGTGTAGCCCGCGCCGGTGTTGACGAACGCCGAGTAGTAGTACTCGGTGCCGTTCGAAAGGGAAGTCTCGCCGAAAGCAATCGGCATTCCCTGGAGTCCGGCGCAGGGGTAGTCGACGAGCGACGTTCCCGTGAACGGAGTAGGGAACGCTCCCACGTCGCGTCGGATGCGGACGTGGACGCAGACCCCGGCGGCAGGAAACACCCATTGGAGCCTGACCTGGGAGCTCGTCGCCAGCGCCGTGAAGACCGGCACATCCGCGGCAACTTCGATGAAGATGCGCTTGTCGTCGATATCGACGACGCCCCCGAGGTTGTCCACTTCGAGCTCGAGCTCGTCGGGAGGGGAGGCGGCGGTGAAGCTCGTGAACGAGAGTCCGGAGACGGTCACGAAGTCCCCGGGCACGAAATCCGTGAGGACGTTCAGCACCATCGTCTTGCCCGCGTCCTCGTAGGAGACGGTCGCGCTCACCTTGGAGGCCGCGAAGCCCGCGATGACCGCCGCGGTGTCGGCGGTGTTCCACGTCATGTTGAAGCCGGCGGGAATGCGTATCCGGAGATCGTTGGCCGCTCGGATGAGCGGCGCGTTTCCCTCGGATACCGTGAAGGGAAGGATGGGGGTGGGAGGGGCGCCCACAACGAACATCTGGTTGTCGTCCGACGAGAGGTTGGGAATGCCGTCGGGGAATATGTCGATGGTCTTGTCGTCGAACACTGAGGCGACGCCGTCGTCGAGCACTTCGAGCCCGAGATGATCCAGCGGCGCGGGCGCGGTGAACGAGTAGAAGCCGAGTCCCGTGATCGTCAGGATGTCGCCTGCCGCGAAATCGGTGGTGACGTCGAGGACCACGGTGCGCCCGGCATCCTCGTAAGCAAGGACCTGGGAGTCCACCTTGCCCGCCGCCGATCCGCCCAGAGTCGCCGTCGCGATCACCGCGTCCCACTGCATCGGGAACCCGAAGGGAATACGGATGCGGATGTCCTTCGACGCGAGGATGGCTGGAGTCGACGGGTCGTCGGTAATCGTGATCGTTGCCGCCGACTGAACCGCCGAGCCGACGACGAACGTCTGGCTGGAGGCGGATGAGATCGTGAGCGTCGACGCGCCGCCGCTCTCGTCGGCGCCGATGTCCCATGGCGCCGACCGGGGGTCACCCTCGACGTCGGTCGTGAAGAGCCCGCTCATATCCGCCCCCGCGTCGAGGGCCGCGCTCCCGGGGAGGAGGTGAAGGTCTTCGATCCCGGCCCCGGTGGAAACGAAGCGAACGGTGGCGAGGGGTACGTTGATGAGGCCGTTGGCGCCGGGGGCGGTCGGATCCGTCGAGAGGTTGTTGTCGCTCGAAGGGTTTAGGCCGGAAACGGCGAAATCCCCTGCCGGGTTCCCGGCGGCGATGTTGTTGACCAGGGTGACGACCGGGGAGCCGCCGGCGTCGTTGATGCCCCTGGAATTGCACGAGAAGACGGTGTTGTTGACGAGCCTGAGGCTCGATGCCGCGGACAACGCGGTGGAGCTGCGGATGCCAATCGTGGCCCGGTAGAGAACGTTGTTGAAGACGTCTGCGGCGAGGTCCGGTTGGGCGAATTCGATGGCGTCGCCGGCCATGTCGTGGATCAACAGGTTTCGGAGAACCACCTGGTTGGGCAGGCCGAGATTCGACACCCGGATGCCGTCGATTCCCGCGCCGCCACGCCGGATCTCGATCCACTCCAGGGTGACGAAATCGTCTCTAACCTCGACCGCGTTTCCCGAACCGCCGGAGTTGTCCATGACGACGCCCGTTCCCGCGAGCCCCTGGTGGCGGTTCTGTCCATCGGCGGTGAGGGTTATGGTGTGATTGGCGTCGGTGATGGAGCCCTCGATAGTGAAGGGGAGAGAGAGGTTGTATACGGAGTCCTTGTAGACGATCCCCACTTCCGAGCGGTTGTCGGACACCAGACTGGCGCTCGCGACCGGCAGGAAAGTGCAGGGGACGGCTCCGCTGATGCAATCCTCCCAGTCGGCGAGCGACGAGAACTGACGCGCGATCGCGTAGCTCTTGCCCGCGCCGCTGGCTCCGGTGAACGGAGAGGTGAGAGTGAGGACGTTGTTCGAGGCCACGGAGACAATCGCGTAGTCCACTCCCTCGATGCGTATCTGATCGCCACGGCCCCGGTTCGCGGCGAGCCACGAGGTGCCGGTTCCCACGACGGTCGGTGATCCGTTCGAGGCGCTCACCGTTCCCGTCGAGTAGCCCGGAGCGGTCCCGATCGAGCGGTAGTTCACCGTTGGCGCCGCAGCCTGATACGTCACCACCACGTGAATCTGACTCGCCAGGACTTCTCCTCCCGCCGTGTGGCGGAGCCCGATCTCGAGAGCGTCGAGCTGCGCCGCGGTCCACGACAGCCCTTCGATGAAACGAACCAGGCCCGAGACACAGCAGGCGGAGCTGATGGCAATCGTAGATCCGTCCACGGGGGTCGCATCGAAGCCGATCCGCTGAAAGCTGAGGAGCACGGACTGCCCGGTGCCGGCGCCCGCGCCGACCGCGGCCCGCAATTCGATCGAGGTGATGACCGCCGCCGCCGGAATGACGCCGTCGTTGAGATCGAACATCTGACGATTGGTGAGGCCGGTGCCGTCGAGGATGGCGGTCGCGCCCCCGTCGTTCGGCACGGGCTGCCCGACGCCGGGATTTCCCGGCTGATCGTTGGCGCAATCCCACTTTCCCGAGGGGCAACCGGACGATCCGGAGAAATTCGATAAGGTTCCGTTCGCGGTCGGGTGAAGAACGACAATAGGGTCGCCACCATCCGTCGTTCTCAGGATCACCCCCGAGAGGCCGACGGCGAGTCCGGTGGTGCCGTTTCCGAAATCGACCGCGGTGAGCGTGCCCGCGCCCCCGGTCGGCTGTCGGAACCAATGGAGACCGCCGTTGGTGGTCCTGGTGATGGTGTTCGAGAGACCGACGGCGTAACCGACGGTCGAAGCGGAGGGGAATCGGACGCCGCTCAGCGAGCTCGATACCCCCGATGCCTGAGGAGCCCAGTTGGCGCCGCTGTCCACCGTCTTCAGAATCACGCCGACTCCACCCACCGCGTATCCGGTGGCACCGTCCGTGGTGAAATCCACGTCCAGGAGCGCGCTCCCGATTCCCGAAGGGAGAGGCCCGAAGGTGGCGCCGCCGTTCGTGGTCTTGATGATGACGCCTCCGTCTCCGACGGCGTATCCGGTGGTGGCGTCGAGCGGGAAGTCCACTCCTCGAAGGGGGTTGGTCGTCCCAGAGACGAGGGTCGTCCAGGTCGACCCTCCGTTGATGGTCTTCAGAGCCACCCCTCCGTCGCCGACCGCGTATCCCGTCGTGGCATCCACCGGGAACTGCACGGCCCGAAGAGCGCTGGTCGTTCCCGAGACCTGAGCGATCCAGTTGAGACCTCCGTCCGTCGTCTTGAGAATCGTGCCTCCGGACCCCGTGACGTAGCCCACCAGCGAATCGACGGGGAAGTCGACGGCCAGGAGCATATTGCCCGTTCCCGAAACCTGAGGAGCCCAGGTGGCGCCGCCATTGGTGCTCTTGAGGATGGTGCCCGAGGCGCCGACCGCGTACGCGACGCCCGGGCCCCCGGCGAAGGCCACGCCCTGAAGATCGGTGGCGACGCCCGAAGTGACCGGGAGCCAGCCGCCGGCCTCGGCCGCGGCACTCGCGAAGAGCAGGAGGACGAAGACGGCGCGCTTCATCGCTTACTGCCGCGGCCAGCGAAGCTCTATGTCGTAGTCGTCCGAGCCGCCCTTGGTGTCCTCTATCTTGATGATGGTGGTGTAGCCGTTTCCCGCATCGGGGGTCTGGACGATTTCCACCCGCCCGCGCCCGTCGCGCTTCTCGACGGAAACTGGAACTTCGGAGCTCGGAAGCGGATCGCTGAAGGTCGCGCCTTTCTCGTGCGTACCCGCTCCGCCCGAGTCCTTCACCGTGTGGCGACTTCCCCGAATCTCGATCTCGCAGCCGATGTCCACGCGCCCGCGCCAACGGAACGTCGACTCGTAGACGGCGGTCTCGTGCAGGTCCTCCCGGGACCAGGAGAGCTCGAACTCGTAGCGGTCGTCTCCAGAATGGTCCTGGTCGTCGACGCGCACCACGGCGGTGTACTGGTTCCGCTTGGTCGGCTGCTCCAGCAGGCGCACCGACCCGCGCCCGTGGAGGACCTGGAGCGTCAGCTCGACCTCCGCGAACGGAAGCGGAGCGCTGAACTTATGGTCCTGGCTCTGGATGGGCTTGGCGGCCACGTGTTCGATCTTGACCTGGCTGCCTTTGATAAGGATGTCGTCGATGCCGTCGACGTCGCCGCGCCAGCGGAAGTACTCGGTTTCGGCCGGGATGGCCAGGGCGGACAGCAGAATGGGGGTGACGAGCGCGAGCTTCATGCTCACCGTCTCCTTTCGAGAGAGGAAGTTGTGGATTAGCTTGATTATAGGACGGGAACGCTATTTCTGGAAGCTCTCCGCCACCGGGACCACGCGCACCGAATCGATGGGGAGAACGAGGTTCTCGATCTCGCGATCCTCCGCCAGCACCTCTTCCGACGCTCCCGAGGTCTGGTAGGTCGCCGGGCTCCTGCGGTTCTCTTCCACCGCGGAGGCCAGATTCGGCGCGTTCGAGGCTACCATCGCCACCCGAAAATCCCAGCGGTCGAGGTGTTTCTTCACCGCCCGGTTCACGTCATCCACGGTCATGGTGGCGAGCCGATTCTCAATCTCGTCGATGTAGAAGCCGGTTCCGTAGAAGCGGGAATCGAGCTGATAGCCGAGCCTTCGATCGAGGCTCTGCACCCACAGCTTCGAGTAGCTCGTCAGGTACTCGCGCATTGCCTGGAGCTCTTCCGCGGTCATGCCCCGATCGACGAGCCGCCGGAGATAGAAGATCGCCCCACGAAGCGCGAAATGGGCGTTCTCGGGCGCGACCGGTCGTATCCAGACGGTGAACATCTGTTGGCGCCTCGGGACGTTCGGAAGTGCGAAGGTGCTCCCGCCATCCTGCCGGAAGGCTTCGATGTAGGAATAATCGCCGTAGTTCAGACCGCGCTTCGCCCGGAGCTCGTTCATGAGGACACCGTTGAACGTGCGGTGGTCTCCCAGGTAGGTATTGGCCACGAGCAGGGGATAGAAGTCTTCGTCGCCGCGAGAAATCTCGAGGGGGATTCCCAGGCTGATGGCCGTCGTCCCGGCCGTCGGTTTCTCGACCACGGTCACCTCGAGTCCCTTGCCCGATGCTGGTTTCGGGAGGGTCGGCGCCGACGCGCTTCCCGAGGGCAGGGCCTTCTCGAAGTCTTCGACGACACGGTCGGCGAACCCCTCCGGGAGATCTCCGGCGATTCCGATCTGCAGGTTCTCGATGGTGTAGTGCTCGCGATAGAAGGCCTTCACGTCGTCGAGAGTGAGCGACCGGACACCGGCCACCGTGCCCTGCACCGGGTGCCTGTAAGGATGGTCGGGATGTCCGGAGTAGAGCTGCCACTCGAGGGATTTCTTCCCCAGCTCCTCGTCGTCCGCGCTCGGAAGGGACTTGGTGAGGTAGTTGAGAAGCTCGTTCTTGTTGCGTTCGAAGTCCTGCGCATCGAAGCGCGGCCTTTGGAGCCGGTCGCGGAAGACGGAGTAGTAGGGCTCGAGGTGGTCCCGATGCGCCCGCCCGAGGAAGGTCGTGACCTCCTTGTCGGGCTGCGCCGAGAAGTCCGCGGCCATGGGGTAGAGGGCCTCCATCACTTCGGTGAGGGAGAGCTCCTCGGTCGCGCCCTGACTCAGCATGAGCGCGGTGAGCGCCGCGAGACCTTCCTTCCCCGGAGGATCGAAGGCCGATCCTACGTGCAGCACGAAGCGAAAGCTGACGAGGGGGTTGCCGGGGCTCTGGAGAATCACCGGGTCGCGATCCGCCCCGAGGGAGAGAGACGCGAGTAGAACCATCGTCTTCACTCCTGTCCTCCGACGCCGGGCGCCTGCACGAGCGTCACCGACGTGCGGTTTTCGGTGCCCAAGTACTTCTGCGCCAGCGCTCGGACGTC
>DAISKN010000121.1:0-12976 GCA_036820975.1 Acidobacteriota bacterium
GCCCCTCGAAGCTCGTCTGAAGGCGCAGCCCGACGAGAGCGGCGACGGCGTCGAAGAGCCGCCCGCAGGAGGAAGTGAGCGGCCAGCCGAAGCCCGACTCGATGGCGCTCACGAGTCGCCGCGCGCGATCCCGGGAGACGGCGTCGAAGAACGGGAGGTCGAGCTCGAAGAGGTCTCGCCCGTAGAGCCGGTGGAGCCAGGCAACGGCCATCCGCCAGGGCTCGCGAGCCGCGCGGTCTCCTCCCGGGAGGACGACCTGGGGAAGGTGCCACCTTCGCTCGAATCCTCTCAGAGAAGCCACGAGAATCTCTCCGCCCCAAACGGTGCCATCCCCTCCGAATCCCGTGCCGTCGATGGCGATACCGACGACCCTCTCGTCGAGGCCGTGCTCGGCGAGAACCGAAGCGATGTGAGCATGGTGGTGCTGAACTCCGACCGCGGGAAGGCCCGACTCCTCGAGCGCCCAGCGCGTGGACAGATACTCGGGATGGAGGTCGTGGACGACTACGACGGGAGCGATCTCGAGCGTCTTCGACAGGTGGGAGATGGATTCCCGGAAGCCTTCGAACGCGCGGAGGTTGTCGAGATCGCCCACGTGAGGGGAGAGAAAAGCTTCACGGCCGCGGATGAGGCAGATGGTGTTCTTGAACTGTCCCCCCACGGCGAGAATCGGCGGCGCCTCCTCTCCCAGGAGAATCGGGCGCGGTGCGTAGCCGCGAGCCCTTCGAAGAAGCCGCGGCCGGCCCGCGGTCACGCGGGCCACCGAGTCGTCGGCGCGGCGGTGGATTCCACGGTCGTGCACCAGGAAGGCATCGGCGATTCCCGCGAGCCTCTCGACGGCGTCCTCGTCGTCGAGAACGATGGGCTCCTCGCTCCGGTTTCCGCTGGTGGCGACGACGGCGTAGAGCGAGGAGTCGAGAATCAGCGCGTGGATAGGGGTGTAAGGCAGCATCACCCCGTAGCTCGACTGGCCGGGAGCGACCGAGGGCGCGATCCGGGAGTCCTCCGCGCGCTCCAGGAGGACGATGGGACGCTCGGGGCTCTCGAGGAGCGCTTCCTCTTCGGGACGAACGCGGCAGAACTCGCGCACCCTCGAGAGAGAGCCGGCGAGAAGCGCGAGCGGCTTCTCCTCGCGATGCTTGCGCTCCCGCAGACGAACGACCGCGGGCTCCGAAGTCGCATCGACCATCAGGTGGAACCCTCCGAGCCCCTTCACCGCGACGATGCGCCCCTGCTCCAGGAGCCGAACGGTCTCGCGGATCGGATCGTCGGCGGGAGTCTCTCCTCCCAGCCCGTCGAGGAGCCGGCACGTCGGCCCGCAGCGGGGGCAGGCGTTGGGCTCCGCGTGGAAGCGCCGGTTCTCCGGGTCCTCGTACTCGCGGCGGCACTCCGGGCAGAGCGCGAACGGGGCCATGGTCGTGAGCGACCGGTCGTAGGGGAGCCCGCGGATCAGAGTGTAGCGGGGGCCGCAATCGGTGCAGTTGATGAAGGGGTACCGATAGCGGCGGTCTTCGGGGTCGAAGAGCTCCGAGAGGCAGGAGCCGCAGACCGTCACATCGGGCGGGATCAAGGTGGTCGCGCTTCCGCCCTCCTCAATTGGCTCGCTCTCCTCGATATGGAAGCCCGCAGTGCGCGGAACTCGACCCGGCTCGACGGTGAGCTCGGTGATCCGCGCGAGGGGCGGGCGTCGTCTGGGGAGATCCTCCACGAAGGCGTCGAGGGCGGCGGGCTCGCCTCGAACGCGGATGAGCACCCCCTCGGGCGTGTTGGCCACTGAGCCTTCGAGGCGATGCTCTCTCGCG
Organism: Acidobacteriota bacterium; assembly: GCA_036820975.1. Taxonomy (GTDB): domain Bacteria; phylum Acidobacteriota; class Vicinamibacteria; order Marinacidobacterales; family SMYC01; genus DAISKN01. Next base: position 1,803 of record DAISKN010000121.1, read on the forward strand.
AGCCGGTAGATGTACGGACGGAATCCGACTCCTTGCACGACTCCCCGCACGCGGACGATCAGGCCGGCTGCGCCGTCGTGGGCGCGGCCAGGGCGAGCTGTCTCGCGAGCCACCGTGTCCATCCCTCGAGCCCTTCTCCGGTTCTGCAGGACAGGCGGACCACTTCTATATGGGGCGCCACCTCTCTCGCGTTGGCTTCGGCGCGGTCGGGGTCGAAGTCGCTCGACCCCAGCAGATCGATCTTGCTCAGGACCATGAGATCCGCCCGCTGGAACAGGCCCGGATACTTCAGCGGCTTGTCGTCCCCCTCGGGAACGGAGAGGATGGCCACCTTCGCGGCTTCGCCGAGGTCGTAGGCGGCGGGACAGATCAGGTTCCCCACGTTCTCGATGAGCAGGAGCTCGATGTCCCATAGCTCGTCGAGAGCGACGCAGTCCAGGATTCTCTGGGCGTTCAGGTGGCACTCGCTCCCGGTCGTGATCTGGATCGCGGGGATTCCCGATCGCTCGATGCGGTCGGCGTCGTGGCGCGTCGCCTGATCCCCGGTGAGTGCGGCCACCGCGACCCGGCCATGGCACCAGGCTGCCGTGCTCTCGACGAGAGACGTCTTCCCCGAGCCCGGGCTCCCGAGGACATTCACGGCGACGATCCCCCTTGCCGTCAGGTGACGCCGGACCTCGGCGGCGATGCGATCGTTCTTCGACAGCACTTTGTTCTCGAAAGTAATCTTCATGATCATTCCACCTCGATACTTCGGATCTTGAGCGAGCTCTCTCTCGAGAGCCGGGGGAGAGGCGCGCCGCAGCCGGAACAGCTCAGGGGCGATTCCGCGGCCGCGAGCCGCGCGCCGCAGAGACGACATTCGTAGGTCGGGCGCACGGAGACGAGCTCGAGAGCGACCCCCGCGAGGGGCGTCTCGGCGCTGAGGGCGCTGAAGCCGAACCGCAGGGCCTCGGGATTCAAGCACGAAAGCGGATCGAGCTCGAGCTCGATCGATCGAAGGACGCGCGGCGCGTGCGTCCGCGACTGCTCTTCCGCCCACTCGAAGAGGGCCGCGGCTACGGAGAGCTCGTGCACTCGAGCCCCTCCCATTCCCGGAGCTGACAGAGTGCCGCCGCGACCAGCGTTCCGACCGCGTTCTCGACGGGAGCGCTCAGCCCCACACCCAGACCGAGCGAGTCCGGCTCGACCCCGAGGACGACGACCTCCTCCGGCCCGCCCAGGAGCCGGCTCGCGGAGAGGATGTCCGGAAGCCCGATCTCGTGGGGCGACGTCTTCTGGAATCCTTCGCGGCTGAGCTCGGCTCCATCGAGCCGCAGGACCGTTCCCGGCGGTTTTCCGGCGGAGACGGCGTCGAGGACGAGAACTCGATCCGCGGATCGCAGTCGGGGAACGAGGCTCAAGCCGGCCGTACCCCCGTCGACGAGCTCGACCGACGGCGGCAGGTCGGCGGCGGAAGCGAGCGCCTGAAGGGCACGGAGTCCCACCCCTTCGTCGCCGAGAAGAGGATTTCCGAGACCGAGCACCAGAATCGTCACCGCCGTCCCTCCACGAGCGCGTTCAGGAACGCCACCAGCTGCCAGGTCTGCTCCTCGCTGAGGTGCTCCCCGAACGCGGGCATCGCGGAGCGATCTCGTGCGAGGGGCCCCTCTTTTCCTCCTTCCTTGATTCGAAAGAACCAGTAGCCGGGATCCGCCCGCGGTCCTCTCAGGTTCCGCAGGTCGGCGGGCGAGGGATTCAGGCTTTTCGCCTGGGGTCCGTCCCCGTGCCCCGACGGCCCATGGCAGAGGCTGCAGTTCCGGCGATACAGATCCTCCCCCGCGCGCACCGCTTCCTCGGACGTCAAGACGTCCTCGGGCGGTGCCGGGAACGACTCGTCGGAGCAAGCGATAGTAAAGGGGGCGAGAGCGGCGAGGGCGGCGGCCGCGAGCGTCCGACCCATAGGCAGCTCAACGCTCCACTCTCTTGGGCACGGACTTGTAGCCGGAGAAGATCCCGCCCATGAGCCCTCCGCGCGTCTCCCGGTCCACGAGAACGGCGCTCGCCATGTGGTGGACCACGAAGCCCAGGAGAAACCACATGCCCATGTGGTGCATGAACCGCAAGGTCGGCGCTGTCACGAAGACGAGCGGCCAGGTGAGGAAGGACTGCCAGCCGGTGGTGAACGCCATCCCGTGAAGGGCGAGCCCGGAGACCACCATGAAGAGAAGGAGCAGATACACCCCGAGATAGAAGAGCGCCGCGAGGCGGTTGTGTCCGAAACCCTCGTACGGGGAGCGCGCGCGGGCGAAGGTGTAGAAGAGAAAGACGTTCTTCATGTCGCGCCAGTGCTCTTTCCGGTGGGGAATGAACTCCGTCCAGCGGACGTAGTCATTGCCGAAGAAGAAGAGATAGACGCGAAGCAGAAGGGCGGCGAGCAGGACCCACCCCGAGACCGTATGAATGTAGCGAATCCATCCCATCTGGAACGTCCCGACGGGTCCCGCGGGCATGTTTCCCGAGCCGATCCAGTAGCCGGTAACGGAGAGCACCGCCACCGCGAAGAACACCGTCCAGTGAACGAGGCGGAGCGAAAGCTGGAAAACGTACCGCGTCTCGCTCACCCATTCCCTGGCGATTGTGCTCATAGCACCTTCACCTCGGCGATCTTCCGGCCGCGCGCGTCCACGACGTGGGCGGCGCAAGCCATGCAGGGATCGAAGGAGTGGACCGTGCGCAGGATCTCGAGGGGCTTCTCCGGATCCGCGATGGGAGTTCCCACCAGCGCTTCCTCGTAAGGGCCCCTCTGGCCCTTCGCGTCCCGGGGCCCGCCGTTCCAGGTGCTCGGCACGACCGCTTGATATCCCGCGATCTTCCCCTTCTCGATGCGCACCCAGTGGCCGAGGGCGCCCCGCGGGGCCTCATGAAAGCCCCAGCCCTCGGCCTCGTCGGGCCAGCTCGAGGGATCCCACTTCTCGTCGTTGTGGATCTGGAGATCGCCGCTCGACATGTTGGAGGTGAGCTTGTCGAGCCAGCCCAGAAGCTGCTCGGCGATGACCAGGGTCTCGATGCCGCGCGCGGCGGTGCGCCCGAGGGTCGAGAACAGGGCTTCGGGGCCGACCTTCAGACGCTCGAGCACCAATCCCACGAGCGCCCTCACCCGCTCGTGTCCGCGGGAATAGGCGACGAGCATCCGCGCGAGAGGCCCGACCTCCATCGGGCGGTCGTCGTAGCGCGGCGACTTCAGCCAGGAGTACTTCCCTTCCGTGTCGAGGAACTCGTAGGGGGGTGCGGGGCCGGTGTAGCGCGGCTTCGTTTCCCCCTGGAAGGGATGGAGCCCCACGTCGTCTCCTCCCGCGTACTCGTAATAAGAGTGGGCCACGTACTCCTGGATCTGCTGCATGTCGAGAGGCTGGGGTGAGGCGAGGTCCTTGCCGAAGATCACCCCCCGGGGAAGGAACAGCTGCTCGGGGTCGAGACGCGCCGTCGTGGGAAAGTCGCCGTACGACATGTAGTTTCCAACGCCGCCCCCGAGACTCGCCCACTCCGGGTAGAAGCTCGCGACGGCGAGGAGATCGGGGATGTAGACCTGCTCGACGAACGTCTTCGCTTTCTCGAACATGCTTCGCAGCTGGGCGATGGAGTGCATGTTGACCGCCTGCTGGCTGTTGGGATCCACCGGGACCGCCATGCCACCGACCAGATAGGTCTGGAGGTGCGGGTTCTTTCCGCCGAGAATGGCGTGTCCCCGGATGATGTCCCTCTGCCATTCGAGCGCCTCGAGGTAGTGAGCGACCGCCATCAAATTGGCCTCGGGAGGGAGCCGGTAGGCCGAGTGGCCCCAGTAGGCGTTGTCGAAAGGACCGAGCTGGCCCGCTTCCACGAACGCCCGCACCCGATCCTGCACTCCCTTGAAGTACGTCGCGCTCGAGAGCGGCCACTCCGAGATCGACTGCGCCAGGGTCGCGGTCTTCGCCGGATCGGCGGAGAGCGACGAGACGATGTCCACCCAGTCGAGGGCGTGCAGGTGGTAGAAGTGGACCACGTGATCCTGTACCTGCTGGAGTCCCCCGATCATGGAGCGGATGATCTCGGCGTTCTCCGGCACCTGGATCCCGAGGGCGTCCTCGACGGCGCGCACCGAGGTGATGGCATGCACCGTGGTGCAGACGCCGCAGATCCTCTGGGTGAAGACCCAGGCGTCCCGCGGGTCGCGTCCCTTGAGGATGATCTCGATTCCCCGGAACATGGTGCAGGACGACCAGGCGTTCTGGACCCGGCCGGCGTCGACCTCGGCTTCGATCCGGAGATGGCCTTCGATTCTGGTGATCGGGTCGACGACGATTCTAGCCATTGGCGGTTCTCCCTCAGGACTTCTTCGCGCTCTCTTCGGACGCGACTTTCTCGCCGGGCTTGTCGGCGCGGTGCATCTGGATCGACTTCACGATCCCGTGTGCGGTGAAGGCGGCGGCGGTGCCGGCGACGAGTCCGATGCCGAGCGCGTCCGCGCTCACGTCCACCCCGAAGCCGTCGACTTTGGGAAGCCTCTCGTAGAAGGGCGTCATCGTGTCCCAGAAGTAGGGCTCGGCGCAGCCGACGCAGGGATGGCCGGCGCCGATGGGCCAGTTCATGCCCTCGTTCCAGCGGACGGTGGGGCAGTTCTGATAGGTGGCCGGTCCCTTGCAGCCGAGCTTGTAGAGGCAATAGCCCGGCCGGTGTCCCTCGTCTCCGAATCGCTCGGCGTATTGCCCGGCGTCGAAGTGACCGCGGCGCTCGCAGGCGTCGTGTATGCGCTTTCCGTAAGCGAAGAGCGGCCGGCCCAGGTGGTCGAGCGCGGGGAACTCGTCGAACGTCAGGTAGTGCACGAGAAAGGCGGTGATGTTGGCCGCGTTGAAAGGACAGGCGGAGAGATTGATGACGGTCGCGCCCGGCACTGCGGCGGAGACACTCACCGCCCCGGTGGGATTCGGCGCCGCCGCCGGGATCCCGCCGAAGCAGGCGCAAGTCCCCGCCGCCACCGTCGCGAGGGCGTTTCCGCAGACCTCGCGCGCTATGTCGAGCGCCGTCCTTCCGCCGATGGTGCAATAGACTCCGTCGTCGGCGGTCGGAATCGACCCCTCCACGACCGCGATGTACTGTCCCTTGGACTCCTGGACGGTCTTCTGGAGCACTTCCTCGGCGAGATGGCCCGCCGCCGCCATGATCGTCTCGTGGTAGTTGAGCGAGATGGCGTCGAGGATGATCTCGTCGACCGAGGGCTTCGCCGCGCGGAGGAACGACTCGGTGTTCCCGGCGCAGTCCTGGAACTCGAGCCAGACCAGAGGCAGCTTCCGTTTCTGCTGCAGAGCCTCGGCGATTCGAGGAACGAAGGCCGCGTCGAGGCCTAGCATTCCGGCGACCGCGCCCACGAACTGCATGAAGTCCCGGCGCGACAGGCCTTTTCTCTCGAGGGCCTGATAGAAGGTCTCATCTACCTCAGGAGGGCGCGGTAGGGTCATAGCTGACCTCCGTTAATAATGAAGAGAAGCGAGCAAGCAGCGTGCCAATGACGCCGTGGCGCCGGCGACGCGCTGGCAACGACTTGGAGCCGATGGTTCCGCCTCCGCCTGCGGTCAATGCCTCAACCGTGAGGGTTTCGACGCAGCGGTGCCGAGCAGGCATCGCCGGAAGTGACGCTTCTGTGGCAAATCCTCTTTGGCACGTTCCTTGTACGGGAAGGACGCATGTGTCTGGGCGTTCCCGGGAAGATCGTCGAGATCGACGGCCTCGCGGCGACGGTGGACTTCTTCGGAGTCCGGAGAACCGTTCGCCTCGACGTCGTGGACGAGCCCGTCTCCCCCGGCGACTACATCCTGAACCACGTCGGGTTCGCGATCCGGCGAATCCCGGAAGCGGAGATCGGCGAGACCTTGGCTCTCTACGAGCAGCTCCTGCGGGAAGCGGAGAGCGACATCATGGCCGCCGATGTGAGGGGTGAGATCGAGGCCGGACGCGGAGACCCCCGAGACGTCCGATGACAGAAGGGGCCTGGGCCGAGCTCAAGTTCCGCGATCCGTCGCGGGCGAGAGAGCTCACCCGGGCCCTGTCCCACGTAGTCCGGTCGATGGGCCGAAGCCCGGTCTCGGTCATGCACGTCTGCGGAAGCCACGAGCAGGCCATCGCCAAGTTCGGCCTCCGCGCCGCGTTTCCCCGCGAGCTCGACGTCATCATGGGACCGGGCTGTCCCGTCTGCATCACCGACGTTCCCGAAGTCGACGAGGCGGTGGTGCTGGCGAAACAGGGGGTTCGCGTCGCCACCTACGGCGACATGCTGCGGGTCCCGGGAACGGTGGAATCGCTCGCCGATACGAAGGCCCGGGGCGCCCGGGTGGACGTCGTTTACAGCGTCGCCCACGCGGTTGAGCTCGCGCGTCAGTCGACCGAGGACGTCGTTTTCTTCGCGAGCGGGTTCGAGACCACCGCCGTCGCCACCGCCGCGGTGCTCCTCCGAGACCCACCCGCGAACTTCTCCGTGCTCTCCGCGCACAAGTACATACCGCCCGTCATGGAGATCGTGGCAGAGATGCCGGAGACCCGGGTCGAGGGGTTCCTCGCGGCGGGCCACGCCGCCACCATCACCGGCTGGGGGATCTTCGAGCCTTTCGTCGAGCGGCACCGGCTTCCAGTGGTCGTCGCCGGCTTCGAGCCTCTCGACATCCTCGCGGGGCTCGTGACCCTCGTCGATGTTATCCGCGAGGGAACGCCGAGAGTGGTGAACGCCTATCCGCGCTGCGTGACGCGGGAGGGAAATCGGGCTGCGCAGGAGAAGCTCTGGAGCGTGTTCCGGCCCGTGGGGGGCCGGTGGCGGGGCATCGCCCACGTTCCCAACGGCAACCTGCGCCTCAAGGACGAGTGGTCGAGCTTCGATGCCCGAGCCCGTTTCGACATCGACCTCTCTTCTATCTGGGACTACGCCCCCGCGACCCTCACGCAGGAATGCATCTGCGGAGACATCATGGCCGGGATCTCCTCGCCTTCCGACTGCCGGCTCTTCGGCAAGGAGTGCAATCCCGAAAAGCCGGTCGGGGCCTGCATGGTCAGCAGCGAGGGCACGTGCAAGATCTGGCACCAGTACGGAGGGCATCCGGATCGGATGGGAGTCCTGGTATGAACGCCCCCAGAGTCCTCACCCCTAGCGCAGCGCGAGCCGCAGGCGAGTCGCGGAGCGAGAAGCGGTCGGGGCGGGGCCCCACGGCAATGAAAGATGTCCCTCTCGACGAGACGATAGGAATGAAGCACGGCGCCGGCGGGCGCGCGATGCGGGCCCTGATCGAGCAGGTCTTCGCGCCCGGGCTGCCCCCGATGAAGGTCGAGGGCGTCGGGCTCTCCGCGATGGACGACGGGGCGGCGCTCCGCCTCGGGGACCGATTCCTCGTCGTCACCACCGACTCCCACGTCATCCAGCCGATCTTCTTTCCCGGAGGCGACATCGGAAGGCTCGCGGTCGCGGGGACGGTCAACGATCTCGCGATGATGGGCGCGACCGACGCCCTCGCGCTCACGTTCTCGGTGATCGTGGAGGAAGGTTTTCCGCTGAGGGACCTCGAGCGCATCCACGAATCCGTTCGCGCCACCTGTGAGGAAGCGGGCACAACCGTCGTCACCGGGGATACCAAAGTGATGGGACGGGGCGAGATCGATGGCATCGTTCTCAATACCACCGGCATCGGACTCACCGAACGCGTGGTGCGCGACTCCGGGCTTCGCCCCGGCGATCGCCTCCTCGTGACCGGCACCATGGGCGACCACGGTCTCGCGGTGATGGTGCATCGCCACGGGCTCGATCTCGAAGGAGAGCTCGTCTCGGACGTCGCCCCCCTGAACGATCTCGTTCGCCGGGCTCTCGAGACGGGTCGAGACGCGGTCGTGGCCTTGAAGGATCCCACGCGGGGAGGGCTCGCGAGCGCCCTCCACGAGATGGCCTCGAAGAGCAGAGTCGGCATTCTCCTCGAGGAGGCGGCGGTTCCGCTCTCCTCCGGAGTGCGCTCCGCCGGAGAGCTACTGGGAATCGACCCGCTGCACGTCGCGAACGAGGGCAAGGCCGTCCTCGGCGTCGCTCCCGACGCGGCCGACGCCGTTCTCGCTTGCCTTCGGGATCATCCTCTCGGCCGCAACGCCGCCATCGTGGGCACGTGCCTCCCAGATCATTCGGGGAGGGTGATTCTCGACACCGGTTTCGGCCGCAGGCTTCTGACGGAGCCCGAGGGTGAGCCTCTCCCCAGGATTTGCTGATGACGCTTCGAGTCGCGCTCCTCTGCTCCCACCGCGCACCCGGCCTGCGCTTTCTTCTCGAGGAAGACCCGGATCGCGGCCGTCTCTACGACCTCGTTTGCTGTCTTTCGAGCGAGGAAGAAAGCGAGGCGATGGAAGAGACGGCGGGCGCCGGCCTTCCGTTCATAAGTCATTCGATCGCGCGCTTCTCCGCGAGGAAGGGCGCGAAACGCACCGACCTCGCCGCCCGGGTCGACTACGATCGGGAAACGCTCGCGCTCCTCGAGCCCTACCAGCCCGATCTGCTCGTGCTCTCGAGTTACCTGCTGATCGTAACCGAGCCCCTTCTGACCGCGTTCCCCGAGCGGATCGTGAACGTCCACCACGCCGATCTGACGAAGCGGCCCCGCTACGTCGGACTGCGCGCGGTGAGAGATGCCGTCTTCGCCGGCGAGACCGAGACGAGAGCGACGGCGCATCTCGTCACCGAGCGCCTCGACGAGGGCCCGATCCTCTGCCTTTCTCCGCCCTTTCCGGTGTCGCCCCTGGTGCGGGACGGGCTCAGTTGGGGTGCGACGGATGTGCTCAAGGCCTATGCCTACGCGCACCAGGAGTGGATGATCCGGTCCGCCTGGGGGCCTCTGCTGAGCGAGGCGATCGCCTGCGTGGCCGTTCGCGAGCTCGAGCAAGTCATCCACGCGCAATGACGAACATCCGCACGGAGACTTTGGGGGCGGTCGGGGTCATCACCATCGACCGCCGCGAGCGCTTCAACTCCTTCGACGTCGAGACCGCGCGCGACTTCCGCAAAGCGGGACTGGCGTTCGCCCGCGACGAGGGGCTTCGCGCCGTCGTCATCCGCGGGGCGGGAGGCGTCTTCTGCAGCGGCGCCGACCTCAAGTACATCGCCCGCGGCGGCGAGCGTTCCGACCTCGGTTACCTGCAGCCGGACGCCCGTACCGTTCCAGGAGGGTACGGAGAGATCTTCAAGCAGATCCTCGAGTACCTCCACAGCACGATCTCCGAGATCAAGCGAGCGCCCAAGCCCTTCATCGCCGCCGTCGACGGCATCGCCGCTGCCGGCGGGTTCGGAATCGCGATGGCCTGCGACCTGGTGTTGGCTTCGGAGCGCGCCTCGTTCGAGTGGGCCTATCCGAAGACCGGGCTGACCGGCGCGGAAAGCTCGACGTTCTTCCTCCCGCGGCTCGTGGGGCTGCGCACCGCCCTCGAGCTCGTCTTCCTGAATCCGAGGCTCGACGCCCGGGAGGCGAAGGAAATGCGCATCGTGACCGCGGTCTACCCGACCGAGAGCTTTGACTCCGAAGTGATGGCGCTCGCCGAGAAGCTCGCCCGGGGGCCGACCCGGGCCTACGCCGTCGCCAAGTCCCTGATCCATCAAGCGGCGGGGGTCGATCGCCTCGATCATCACCTCGATCGCGAGCTCGAGAACCTCGCCCGCATCGCCGACGGCCGGGACTTCGCCGAGGGCCTCGAGAGCTTCTTCTCGAAGCGCCCCCCGTCGTTCGAAGGCCGCTGAGTCGGAAGGGCGGCGTTGACAAGGCCTTCCCTCCTATCTAACATTGAGCTAGAGCCTTACAATATGACCGACCTCGATGTGCGGACGGCACGCCGTCTCATCCTCCTGGTCGCGGGTATCTATATCCTCCTCGCCGGCGGCATCGAGCTCACCAAGCTCGCGGGCTCGATGGACTCGCTGGAGGCTTCCGAGCTCACGCGAAAGATCACTACCCTCGCGAGCCTCGCCGTGGGTTCCGTGATCGGCTTCTACCTCGCCTCGCGCCAGCGGCAGAGCTAGCTGGCGACCCGGAAAGACTTCAGGTTCCACCCGAGCTCGAGGTCCGTGCGCAGCCGGGCGAGCTTCCGGGACAGCCGAGCGAGCTCCGTGTTCGCTCGAAGGCTCTCACCCAGCTTCCCTTTCATTCCCGCGGCTGCTTCCAGTACGGCGTCGAGATTCCCGCGCTCGTCGAGGAGCTTGGCCGCGGTCTTCACGCCCACGCCGGGGACGCCGGGGATGTGGGTGGTGGGGCTTCCGGCCAGAGCCCATAAATCGACGAGGCGCTCGGGTCCGACGCCGAACTTGTCGCGGACGTAGACCTCGTCGAGGGCCCGCTTCTGGAAATGGTCGCGCACCACGATGCGCTCCGAGATCAACTGACAGAACGCGGTGTCGGTCGAGAGGATGATCGCTCTCCCGTCATGGTCGGCGACTCCGGTCGCGAGCGTCGCGACGACGTCGTCGGCCTCGATTCCCGGCTTGCCGACGGAAGACACGCCGACGTTCGAGAAAGCCTCACGGTAGCGGTCGAGTCCCGCGCGAAGCTCGTCGGGCATGGGTTTCCGCCCCGCCTTGTAGTCGGCGTAGAGCTCGTGCCGCCACGTGGGCCCCGCTCCGTCGAAGACCACCACCGCGTGCGTCGGCGAATGCCCGGCAAGGGCGCGACGGAGGGATTGCACCGTCGCGCCGAGCGCGGAGTCGAAGTGAGCCGAGGCCTCGCCCTCGGGAGTCGCGGCGTACACCCGGCGGATCAGGTTCAGGCCGTCGACGACGAGGAAGACGATTCTCACGAAGGCTCATTTTATGGTTTTCGCATCCGGCCATTGCAAAACCCTGCAGGGCAGTTATCATCGCCGCTCGTTCCATCTCCAGGGAGGTCCACGGTGTATCGCGCTCTCGTCGTCCTTTCAGCCCTCTTCGCGACCGCGGCCGTCGCCGCCGCGCAGGCCCCGCTCTTTATCGAGGGCGGAACCCTCATCGACGGCTCTGGGGCCGCGCCCCGTCCCAATCCGGGAATCCTTCTCAGGAACGGGGTCATCGAATCGATAGGTGACCCCGCGCCGGTGGGGGTGGAGCGGATCTCGGCGGGGGGGCAGTGGGTCCTTCCGGGGATGTTCGATCTCCACGCGCACATCACCTTCAAGCTCGC
>DAISKN010000122.1:0-12964 GCA_036820975.1 Acidobacteriota bacterium
TACGCCGAGGCTTACAACAACCTCGGCTTCCTCTATCTTCAGCGAGGTGCTTTCGCGCGGGCGATTCCGCTCCTCCGGCGCGCGGTCGCCCTGAAGCCGGACTATGCGCAGGCGCGACTCAACCTGGAAGAGGCGCTCCGGCGGGCCGCCAGGGAGCCTTGAACCGATGAGGGTTCCCTGTGGATCGACGGAGGAAGGGAACGAGGGAGCGAGATTCCCCGGTAGCTGGGCGATAAGGCGCGCTCGATCGAGAGCGGTCGAGCTCACCCGGAGCGACGGCCGCACGCACGAAGGCCCCTGGCGCAAGATCGCGGCAGGAATGACTCTGGTGCGGTCTTTGCTCAGGGATTGATTGCCGAGATTCTCGCAATTCAGACGGCGATTCCTATGACGATGCGCACCGAGTGAATCGAGCCGAAGGAGGGACGGCTCGCAAAGAAGATTCTTGCTCGACCGGCTAGAGATCTCCTATGTTTCCGCGGACGCCTCAAGCGCGCCGGAGCCCCAAACACGCTCTCTGGCGCCCGCCTGCGGGCGTCGCGACCGAGGGAGAACACATGAAACGGTTTCTGGCCTTCGATTGGGATGCGATAGCCGGCATCATCGCCGCGGTTGCGGCCATCGTGCTGCACCTCCTCCATGTCGTGGAACAGGACGTTCTCCTGGTGATCGCGGTCGTCCTGATCGCCGTGCTCTTCATGCGAGACATCCGGCGCGAGAATGCGCTCGAGCGCATTCACGCTCTGGTGCGGGCGAACCACGACGATCTCACCACCCTGGGCTCAGCGCTGAAGCCGCCCGACGCGATTCTCGTCGGCCCCGGACGGCTGCGCGCCGCAACCGAGGACTTCTCGCGCCGCGCTCAGGGGGAGATGATCTGGTTCCACGTCTGCCTGAGCATGTTCAAGCCGCAGTCGCTCTTCGACACGATGCTGCGACCGGCAGTCGAGAACCCTCGCGTCCGATCGATTCAGTTCGTGCTCGACCAGAGCCAGAAGACCATCTGGGAGACGGAAGTGGTCCCCAAGCTCGAGGCCGTTCGGGACAAAGACAAAGTTCGCGAGCCGCGGTGGGCGGCGATTCACGAGAACGTATCCGCGGTCATCGCCGAAGTGGAGTCGGGGGGAGGGCGGGAATGCCTGCTGAGCTTCTGGGGCGAGCCCTTCATGGCGCACACCTCCGGGAGAAACGTGCCGCGGTATGTCTTCCATATCCAGGAGCACTCGGAGCTGATCAGCCAGATCGTGGAGCTCGAGCGCAAGTACCGCCTGGCGGAAAGCTGACGCTGTCGCTCTCCCTGACATGAGACGAACCGTGCCTCTTCGGGTCCTGTTTCTCGTCCCCGCGGGCCTGTCTCTCTTGGCCGGCCTCGACGCGGGGCTCTTTCGCATCGGCTGGGCGTTTCCTCTGCCTCAGCTCGATCTTCCGTTGGCCCACGGTCCCCTCATGGTGTCGGGATTTCTGGGAACGCTCATCGGTCTGGAGAAGGCCGTGGCAATCGGAAGGAAGTGGGCCTACCTCTGCCCGCTTTTGACGGGAACCGGAGGTGTCGCGCTCGCGTTGGCGACGGAGTCGGTTGCGCCCCGGCTGCTGTTCCTCGGAGGAAGCTCGGTGCTGGTCGCGGTTTCGGTCCTCTTCTTTCGGCGCTCTCCGACGCTCGCGCAGGGCTCGATGTTGGCCGGGGTGATGTTGTGGGTCATCGGAAACGGTCTCTGGCTTTCCGGCTGGCCGATATACGTCGTGGCGCCCTCCTGGATGGGCTTTCTCCTCCTCACGATCGCGGGAGAACGGCTGGAGTTGAACCGCATCCTGAGTCCGTCGCGAGCGAGCGTCGCTTTCTTCCTTGCGAGCGGGCTGGCCGCGACTTCGGGAGCGCTCCTCGCTTCTCTGGGCTTCCTGTCGGAGGGAGCGGTGCTGTTCACGGAGCGAGGAAACAGGTTCGATTCGCCCAACTACGAGTGGGGCGTCCGGCTTCTGGGCGCCGGGGTCTTCTCCCTCGGAGCCTGGTTGCTCTCGAATGACCTTGCCCGGGTCGCAATCCGACGGCCGGGGCTCAGCCGGTTCATGGCATCGGCGCTCCTCCTCGGTTACGTCTGGCTCGCAGCTTCCGGCGCGCTCTCACTCGTCTACGGCGGCTTCGTCTCGGGTGAGATCTACGATGCCACCCTACATGCATTCTTCCTCGGGTTCGTCCTCTCCATGGTCTTCGCGCACGGACCCGTAATCTTCCCTGCGATCCTGGGGCGTCCGCTCCGCTTCCACCTCTTGTTCTACGCTCCCCTGGCTCTCCTGCACGCGGGTCTCGCCATGCGCGTTCTCGGGGATTTGGCGGCGTTCGGGCCGTCACGCCGCTGGGGGGGACTCCTCAACGGCGCGGCCATTCTCCTCTTCGCAGCGACAGTTGCCGTCGGGGCGGTGAGAGGCGGGAGCGAAGGTTCTCGACAGTGAGACCGATCTGACGTCGCTCGACGGGATTCGCCTCACCCTTTGAAATCGACGAGAGCGGGTGGAGCGAGCGACGGGTCTTCCAGCAAACGCAGCGCCGCTTCGATGACGGCGAGCTGCCGCTCGGGATCGTTGGGAAGTCCGAGAGGATAGCCGTGTCGGTACGGTACGAATAACGCCCGCGGAGGTCGAACTCGCTCGGCCGCGAGGCGAAGGAGATTGATCGCGACCGTCGCGATTCCACGCCGCTCCAGCTCCGCCGCCACCAGACTCACGGTCTGGTTGCAGAGCGGTCAGACGGGCACGAGCAGCGCCACGTCGACGCCATCCTCCTCGAACAATCGCGTCGCCTCCGGCAGGACATCGCGCTGGAGCCGGCCGGGCGCGGTGATCGACCCCATGAACGACAAGTGCCGGCGATTCAAGCCGCCGACACGACCTCGTTTCACCAGATCCCTGAGTCGATCGATGGGGAAGGCGAGGTTCGGGTCCGCCGCCAGACCCTGGTGATCGAAGGCCTCGCTGCGATGATGCTCGCGGAGCTGGGAGACCTGAATATCGCCGGGTATCTCTCGGAAGGAGGAGTCGCCGCCTCGTATCGTGGCGTCGAACGGAGCGTCGGATGGCCCCACGAATCCCGCGGTCGATACGAGGCCGAGTCGGCACCGGGCGAGGGGTTTGGAAAGTACGGTCCAGGGAACGGGCTCGATGCGCCGCCACTGGTAGGTCTTTAGAAAAAGGCGCGTGGCCAACCGGAACTCTGACAGCTCACCCATGATTCACCCCGAGCTCGCCGGCGGTGGTTCCTTTCAAGCGGGCGTCAATTGCGCCGTGAAGTGCCGGAGGAAAGGGGCCTCGAAGGTCAGCTCGAGGCCCTGGATGCGCTCCCGGCGTTTCCAGACTTCCAGAATGACCTCCACCACATAGTCCATATGACTCTGGGTATAGACTCGTCGCGGGATCGCGAGCCGGACGAGGTCCATCGCGGCGTGGCTCCCGAACATGAGCGTACCGATCTCGACCGCCCGGATTCCTCCCTCCAGGTAGAGCTCGCACGCGAGCGCCACTCCGGGAAAACGCCCCGGCGGGATCTGCGGCAGGAAGCCCCGGGCGTCGATGTAGATTGCATGGCCGCCCGGCGGCTGCACGATGGGCACACCTTCCGCGGAGATGTGGTTCCCGAGGTAGGCGGTCGAGGAGATGCGGTATTGCAGATAGTCTTCCTCCAGCGCTTCGTGCAGCCCCACGGCAATCGCCTCGAGGTCCCGGCCGGCCAGGCCTCCATAAGTTGGATAGCCCTCGGTGAGAATCAAGAGGTTCTCCTCTTGTTGGGCCAGAGCGTCGTCGTTGGTGCAGAGAAACCCGCCGATGTTCGCGAGCCCGTCCTTCTTGGCCGACATGGTGCAGCCGTCACCGAGAGCGAACATCTCCTGCGCGATCTCCTTCGGCGTCTTGTCGGCGTACGCGGGCTCACGGAGCTTGATGAAGTAGGCGTTCTCGGCGAACCGGCAGGCGTCGAAATAGAGAGGAATCCGGTGGCGACGGCAAAGCTCGCTCACCGCTCGCGCGTTCGCAATCGAGACCGGCTGGCCGCCCCCCGAGTTGTTGGTCACGGTCAGCATGACCAGGGGGATTCTATCGCGGCCCACGCGTTCGATGAGGTGGGCGAGGGCGACGACATCCATGTTTCCCTTGAACGGATGTCGATTGGCGGGATCCCTGCCCTCCGGGATGACGAGATCGACGGCCTCGGCTCCCTGATACTCGATGTTGGCGCGCGTGGTGTCGAAGTGGGTGTTGTTCGGAACCACGTCGCCCTTCTTGCAGAGGCAGGTGAAGAGCAGGCGCTCCGACGCGCGCCCTTGATGGGTCGGGATGACGTGCTTGTAGCCGAAGATCTCCCGGACCGCGCCCTCGAAGCGGGTGAAGCTGCGGCTTCCGGCGTAGCTCTCGTCGCCCTCCATCATCGCCGCCCATTGCCGCGTGCTCATCGCCGCCGTTCCGGAATCGGTGAGCAAATCGATGAGGATCCGATCCGCGGGAATCGAGAATACGTTGTAATGAGCGCGCGCGAGAATCGGCTCGCGCTCGACCCGGGTAGTCCAGCGGATCGGCTCGACGGATTTGATCTTGAAGGGCTCGATGACGGTCCGGATCGGCACGGGGCGCTCCTTCCTTGACAAGAAAGTAAGTAATTACTTACAATACTACCATCATGGCGGTGCGAATG
Source organism: Acidobacteriota bacterium (assembly GCA_036820975.1). Taxonomy (GTDB): domain Bacteria; phylum Acidobacteriota; class Vicinamibacteria; order Marinacidobacterales; family SMYC01; genus DAISKN01. Next base: position 4,676 of record DAISKN010000122.1, read on the forward strand.
CGAAAGCCGGCGGCCGAGAGGCGCAAGCAGATTGGCGAGGCCGCTCTGCGGATTGTGGGGCGACGGGGAGTGACCGCCCTGACCACCGCGAACCTGGCTCAGGAGGTGGATCTCACCACCGGAGCGCTCTTCCGCCACTTCGCGACCCTCGACGACGTCCTCCGGGAAGCCGTCCGTCAGGGACTCGAGAAGATGGAATCCACGTTCCCCGACGGTTCTCTCTCTCCGCTCGAGCGGATCCTGGCGCTCGCCAGGAACCGCGTGAAGACGCTCAGCTGGGATCCGGGCCTCGCCTGGCTCGTGCGATCGGAGCAGGCGCTGCTGGTGCTTCCCGGCGATGCTGTGGACTCACTTCAGGAGTTCGTGTCCCGGTCGCGGCGTTTCCTGCTGGAAGCCATTCAGGAGGGAGCTCGCCAGGGCAGCATTCGAAGGGATATCGAGCCGGAGGCGCTTCTGGTAGCCGTCGCGGGAACGATCCACGCGCTCGTGGGAATGCCGGGGATTCACCGGCTGGCGAGGGGCTCGCGGAGCGTCGGGGCGGAACGGGTTCTCGAGGGTCTGATGCGCATGCTCGCGCCATCCAGACCGGGAACGGGACGAAAGTTGAAACTGGTTTCGAAGGGGAGAAGAAAATGAACATCGATGGCGCCACCCAGGTCGGTCGGATCGCGACCGAGCACCCGATTTCGACGCGTGTCTTCGCCCGCTACGGCATCGATTATTGCTGCGGCGGAGGCGTTCCGCTCGCCGAGGCCTGCGAGAGCCGAGGACTGGACGCGGAGAGAGTGGTGGAGGAGATTCAACGGGAGCTCGGCCCTCATGCGGGCGCCGAGGAGCGATGGGGCGATGCGCCTCTGCCGGATCTCGTGGCCCATATCCTTCTGACCTATCACCAGCCGCTCAAGGAAGAGCTTCCGAGGCTCGAGGCGATGGCCCGCAAGGTTCTCCAGGTTCATCAAGACAAGGAGCCCGAGATGCTGACCGAGCTCCTCTCCGTCTACCTCGGGATCAAGGCCGACCTCGAGCCGCACATGGAGAAGGAGGAGCAGATTCTCTTCCCGATGATCCAGCGGGGGCAGGGATTTCTCGCGGACGGCCCGGTTGCGGTCATGAGGGAGGAGCACGAGGTGGTGGGGTTGGCGCTCAAGCGTCTCCGCGAAATCACCAACGACTACGAAGTGCCGCCTCGAGCCTGCAACACCTGGCGCGCCCTCTGGCACGGCCTCGCCGCGCTCGAGGAGTCGCTTCACGAGCACATCCACCTCGAGAACAACGTCCTCTTCCCCCGCGCGCTCGGGGACTGAACTGCGCCTTTCAGCCCAGAGCTTGGGAGAAATGGCGCTGAGTCCGGCCCGGGGGGTGTGCGGGCCCTGATTAAATTGCGGGCCTGCCAGGGGATCGCGGTTTGGTCCTGCTTTTGCAAATCGGGCTTCAGGAGCTCGCACCATGCGCGTGGTTTCGTGGATGGTTCACCGGCAGGGTGAGCCGATGGTCCGAACGGAGCGCGAGGAGGCGGCGGAAGCCGGCGAAGTCGTAATCCGGGTTGCCGGTTGCGGGGTCTGTCACACGGACCTTGGCTTCTTCTACGAGGGCGTTCCCACCAAGCACGGTTTCCCGCTTTGCCTCGGCCACGAGATAAGCGGGCGGGTCGTTCAGGCCGGGGCTGGGGCCGAATCGTGGATGGGCCGGGACGTCGTCGTCCCCGCCGTGATTCCCTGCGGAAGCTGCGACGCGTGCCGCGCCGGGCACGGCTCGGTTTGTCCCTCTCAGATCTTTCCCGGAAACGACGTACACGGAGGGTTCGGCTCTCACGTGAAGGTGCCTGCCCGTGGGCTCTGCGCGGTTCCGGATCTGACGGACGCGCGACTCAATCCCTCCGGGGTGGACCTCGCCTCTCTCTCGGTCGTCGCCGACGCGGTGTCGACCCCTTATCAGGCGATCGCGCGAAGCGGTCTCGCGGCCTCGGACCTCGCGGTGTTCGTGGGCGCGGGCGGAGTCGGGGGATTCGGCGTCCAGATCGCAGCTGCCGTCGGAGCGCGGGTCGTCGCCATCGATGTCGACCCGGCGCGCCTCGATGCGATTTCGAGACATGGAGCCGAGCTCACTCTGCGAGCCGACGTTCTCGACGCCAAGGAGCTCAAGGCCGCCGTCCGGGAGCTGGCGAAGAAGCATGCAGTCCCGACCTGGCGGCAGAAGATCTTCGAAACCTCGGGCACGGCGGCCGGACAGGCGACGGCATTCTCGCTCCTCGGCCACGGAGGCTACCTGGGCGTGGTCGGCTTTACCTCGGAGAGAGTGGAGATCCGGCTCTCGAACCTGATGGCGTTCGACGCCAAAGCGGAAGGCAACTGGGGCTGTCTTCCCGAGCTTTACCCGAAGGCGCTGGACCTGGTTCTATCGGGTCAGGTTCGGGTCGCCCCGTTCATCGAAAAGCGGCCCCTCGACTCCATCAACGACACGTTCGGAGCACTGCGAGCGCGGAGGCTGACCGCCCGCCCCGTGCTCGTTCCGGAGGGCTGAATGGAATTCAAGAACCACGATCTGGACGAGGGCGCTGCCCATGCCGGCGTCGACTATGCCGAGTCTCCGTTGAAGGACGGCGAGGGCCACCGCGTCGAAGGGCTCCACTACGTGCGCCTCACCCTGGACAACGCATCGCAGCTCAACTCCTACACCACGGAGATGGTGAAGGCGGTGATCCTGGGAATGCGGCGCGCCTCGAACGACCGGCGCGCAGTCGCCGTGGTCTTCACCGGCGCCGGCGATCGGGCGTTCTGCACCGGCGGCAACACCAGGGAGTACGCGGAGTACTACGCGGGGCGGCCGGAAGAGTACCGGCAGTACATGCGCCTCTTCAACGACATGGTGAGCTCGATTCTCACGTGCGACAAGCCGGTGATCTGCCGGGTGAACGGTATGCGCATCGGCGGCGGCCAGGAGATCGGCATGGCCTGCGACTTCTCCATCGCCCAGGACCTGGCGCTCTTCGGCCAGGCGGGCCCAAGGCACGGCTCCGCCCCCGACGGCGGCAGCACCGACTTTCTCCCGCTCTTCGTCGGCGTCGAGAAGGCCATGGAGAGCTGCACTCTCTGCGAGCATTGGAGCGCGCACAAATCCTACCGGCTCGGACTCCTGACCCGGATCGTGCCCGGCCTCAAGGTCGACGGCGCGTTCGTGCCGAACCCCATGGTCGTATCCGACCGCTGGATCGACGATCACGGCGACCTGGTCTATGGAGAGCCCAGGAAGGGAGAGGCTCGCATCGAGGCGAAGAAAGTCATGGCGCGCGGGACCATCGACCTGTCCCGGCTCGATGCCGAGGTCGAGGGTCTGGTCTACCGGCTCGCGCTGACCATGCCGGGCTGTCTCACCAAGACCATCGAGAGCGTGCGCAAGCACAAGCTGGAGCACTGGGACCGCAACCGGGAGACGAACCGCGCATGGCTCTCCCTCAACATGATGACCGAGGGCGCCGCGGGGTTTCGGGCGTTCAACGAGGGAACCAAGGAGTGCCGCGAGGCCGACTTCCTCCTCCTTCGCCGAAAGCTCGCCGAGGGCGCGGTCTGGTCCGACGAGCTCATCGAGGAGAGCCTCCGGAAGGCGCACGGAATGGAGGGAGTGGTTCCCACATGAAGATCGAGGCCGGACCTGTCGCCGTCCAGTGGCTCGAAGGCGGCGCGTATTGGGACGTGGAGCTCTGTGGCTCGAGGGGCAATATCCTCGATTCGGCGCTCATCGATTCTCTGATCGCGATCTTCGAAGAGGCGACGAGCGCCCCCGAGGTGAAGGCCGTTTGCCTGCGCGGTCGGGGAAAGGACTTCTCTTTCGGAGCCAGCGTTCGCGAGCACCTTCCGGGCGAAGTGGGAGGGATGCTTCCGCGATTCCACCGGCTGTTCCGCGCCATGGACGCGAGCGCCGTCCCTACGCTCGCGGCGGTGCGGGGGCAGTGCCTCGGGGGCGGACTCGAGCTCGCCAGCTTCTGTCACCGGGTCTTCGCCGCTCCCGACGCGAAGCTTGGCCAGCCGGAAATCGTCCTCGGCGTGTTCGCGCCGGTGGCCTCGCTGGTGCTGCCGGATCGGATCGGGCGCTCGAATGCCGAGGATCTGTGCCTCACCGGACGCATCGTCGGGGTTTCTGAGGCGGCGGAGATGGGGCTCGTCGACGTCGTCACCGAAGCCCCCGAGGCAGCAGCCCTCGAGTACGCGCGGAAGAACCTGTTGCCCCGGTCGGCCTCGAGCCTGAGGCACGCGGTTCGGGCCCTTCGCCTTCCGCTCTCGAAGCGCCTCGATGAGGAGCTCGCGCGTCTCGAGCGCCTTTACCTCGAAGAGCTCATGGGGACCGAGGACGCGGTCGAGGGGATCCAGGCTTTTCTCGAGAAGCGGCCGCCGGAGTGGAGGAACCGTTGAGCTGGGACGAATGCGGCAGCGCCTCGGAGCTCGCCGCCAGCGCGGAGGAGATCTACCGGGACTATCGGCTCACCGCCGTGCGGGAGTGGAAGAAGAGGACCTCCGGCCCGGCGATCGGCTACATGCCGATCTACGTCCCCCGCGAGCTCCTCCACGCGCAGGGCGCTCTTCCCGTCGGAATCCTCGGGGGTGGCGACGATCTCGAGATCATTCGCGGCGACGCTTTCTACCAGTCCTACATCTGCCACATCCCGCGGAGCACCATCGAGCTCGGGCTCAACGGAAGCCTCGATTGTCTCGACGGCATGCTGTTTCCCGCCATCTGCGACGTGATCCGGAACCTCTCCGGCATCTGGAAGATGCAGTTTCCGGGAAAGCTCGTTCGTTATCTCGACGTGCCCCAGGACTTCGACCGCGACGTCGGGGGTGCCTTCTACCGTCGGGAGCTCGAGGAGCTCTCGCGGGATCTCGTCGAGCACCGGGGCAGACCCTATGATGAAGACGCCCTCCGGCGCTCGATCGCGACCTTCAATGAAAACCGGAGCGTGGTGCGCGACCTCTACGCGCTTCGCTGGAAAGAGCCGTGGAAGGTCCCGACGAGCGAGCTCTACTGCGCTCTGCGCGCGAGCCTCGTGGTTCCCGTCGATGAGTCGACGGCGATGCTGCGCCGGTACCTCGCTCTCGCCGTAGGCGCCTCAGAACGGGCCCCGATGGACCAGGCCCGGGTGGTCTTCACCGGATCCTTCTGCGAGCAGCCGCCCCTCGGGCTCATCAAGAGTCTCGAGCGCGCCGGGTGCTATATCGTGGACGACGACTTCCTTCAGATCCATCGGTTCCTGCGGCACGACGTTCCGCTCGATGGAGACCCGCTGGACAACCTGGTGGTGGCGTTTCTGGAGGACGCGATCGCGAGCCCCACGCGGTACATCGATCGGGACGAGAAGGGAAGAGATCTTCTGGAGCGGGTGGAAGCTTCGGGGGCCGAGGGGGTGCTCTTCGGAGCGCCGAGCTTCTGCGACCCGGCGCTTCTGGATCAACCCATGGTGGTCAAGGCGCTCGAGCGCGAGGGCGTTCCCTGGACCGCGTTCAAATACAGCGAGAACGGCGGACAGTTCCAGGTGATCCGCGAGCAGGCGGGCACCTTCGCCGATTCCATCAAGCTCTGGAGCGAGGTATGAAAGACACGAGCCAGCTCCGGCAAAAGGCGATGCTCGCCGAGCACTTCGAGCGCCTCGCCCGGGCGGAAGAGACGGGAGAGAAATCCGCCTATACCTTCGTGCCCGGAAACCTCACCGAGCTCATCCGCAGCTTCGACCTGCTGCCGGTGCTTCCCGAGATCAACGCGCTCCAGTCGGGAATGCGCGGCAAATCCCGCGAGTACATCGCCGTCGCCGAACGGCTGGGCCATTCCGAGGACGTCTGCACCTACGTGAAATCCGACATCGGGATGATGAAATCCGGAAACGTCGGGCCCACGGGCGAGCGACTCCCCGCGCCGAGCGTGCTCCTGCTCTCCTACACCGGATGCTTCACTTTCCTGAAATGGTTCGAGCTGCTGAAAGAGGAGTATCACTGCCCGATCGTCATGCTCCATGTACCTTATCAGGGAGACGGCAAGATCACGGACTCGATGCGGTCCTACGTCGTCGAGCAGCTGCGGCGGAAGGTCATTCCCCTTCTCGAAGAGGTGAGCGGGCGAGCCTACGACGAGGATCGGTTGAAGGAGGCGCTCTCGCTCTCGGCGAAAGCCGAGGACGATCTCGTCTGGGTGCTCGAGTCCGCCAAGAACCGTCCCTCGCCCATCGACGCCTACTTCGGAGGGGTCTACTACATCGGCCCCATCTTCAGCGCCTTCCGCGGAACCGAGGCGGCGGTTGCGTACTACCAGTCGCTCCGGAGCGAGGTCGAGCAGAGGATTGCCGAAGGCCGAGGACCCCTCACCCCCGACGGAGAGCTCGAGAACGAGCGCTACCGCGTGGTGGTGGAAGGACCGCCGAACTGGACGAGCTTCCGCGAGTTCTGGAAGATGTTCGCGGACGAAGGCGCGGTGGTCGTGGCCTCGACCTATACCAAGGTCGGAGGCGTCTACGACACCGGCTTCCGGCACGATCCCACCCGCCCGCTCGAAAGCCTGGCCGACTACTGCATGGGCTGCTACACCAACTTGAGCCTGCCTCAGCGAGTATCGATGCTCGCCCGGTACGTCCAGGACTATCGAGCCGACGGTTTTCTCATCAACTCGGTCAAGAGCTGCAACTCCTTCTCCGCCGGTCAGCTCCACATTCTGCGAGAAGTCGAGAATCGCGTGGGCCGCCCCGGAGGCTTCATCGAGAGCGATCTCGTCGATCCTCGGTATTTTTCGGCGTCCAACATCAAGAACCGACTCGAGTCCTACTTTCAGATGATCGAGCAGAAACGCTCGGCCGGAGTGGGCGCATGAGATACGTGGTGGGAATCGATCTCGGGTCGACGACGACGAAAGCGCTGGTCCTCGACGAGAGCTCCAACGTCCTCGGCCGCGGGATCACCAACAGCCGCAGCAACTACGACGTCGCCTGCAAGATCGCCCTGGCGGAGGCGCTCATCAACGCGCGTTTCTCACAACTTGCTTCGGAGCTCGAAAGGAATGGCGTCGGGGAGGTGGAGCGGGCGGCGTGGACGAAGAGCCTCGAGCGCTTGTTCCGGCTCCGGCAGTTTCAGGGCCAGCTGGGCGCGCTCGGGGACGAGCTGAAGCGGGTGCTGGTGAAGTTCCGTCTCCGGGGGGGCTATCCCGACGCTGTGAATCGCATTCTCGAGAGGATGGAGCAAGAGGCGCAGGCACTCTTTGCTGAAGGGGCGAGCCGCAAGAGCGACTTCTTTCGCGATCTCGCGGGGAGCTCCTACCTACGGCATGCGGAGGAGGAGTCACGCCGGGAGGGGCTCGCCTTCGGCTCTCTCGCGGGGCTCTACGACAAGGCGATCCTCGAGGTCGAGAACCTGGAGATCGCGGCGGGCCATTTCGAGGAGGACGCGGTGGGCGCGCTCGCCGGGATGGAGGACCCGCCGCCGAAGCTGGCGTCGGCGGTCGAGCGGGTCGCCGGCATCGAGCTCACTCAGCTGGGAAGCGTGGGAACGGGCTATGGACGCGCCCGCCTTCCGTTTCCCGAAGGGCAGATTCGCTCCGAGATTCTGTGCCACGGTCTGGGGGCGCACGCGATGTTCCCGAAGACCAGGACGGTCCTGGACATCGGCGGCCAGGACACCAAGGCGATCCAGGTGGACGATTCGGGCATCGTGACGTCGTTTCAGATGAACGATCGCTGCGCCGCGGGCTGCGGCCGCTATCTCGGCTACATCGCCGACGAGATGAACCTGGGGCTGCACGAGATCGGACCGCTCGCCGCGAGCTCGGAGAGGCCGGTCCGCATCAACTCCACCTGCACGGTCTTCGCGGGGGCCGAGCTGCGGGAGCGGCTCTCTCTCGGCGAAAAGCGGGAGGACATTCTCGCGGGACTCCACCGCGCCATCATCCTGCGGGCCATGTCGCTCCTGGCCCGGTCGGGAGGGGTCGCCGACGAGTTCACCTTCACCGGCGGCGTGGCCAAGAACCAGGCCGCCGTCGAGGCGCTGCAGAAGCTGGTGTTCGAGAACTACGGGAAAGTCGAGATCAACATCAGCCCGGATTCCATCTATACCGGAGCGCTCGGGGCGGCGCTCTTCGCTCTGAGGGCTCTGACAGACGCGAGGCGATTCGATGCCTGACGCGGTGGGAATTCGAAGCGCGGGAGTCGACGTGGGCTCCTCCGCCGTCAAGATCGCGCTCATCGAGGACCGTGGGGACGGCGACATCGATCTCCTGGCCTTCGACTCGGAGCGGATCCGCAAACGCGACGCGATGAAAGTG
>DAISKN010000123.1:0-12693 GCA_036820975.1 Acidobacteriota bacterium
CGTCTGCCGGTCTCCGCCCTGGGTGAGGGCCCGGCCCGCGGTGGTCCTCAGCCAGTAGGGAGCCCCCTCGATGTTACTTCCCTCGAGGAACACCTCCGCCGCCTTCTTGTAGTCGTGGAGATACCAGAAGTAGATGAATCCCTTGTCCAGATAGAATCGCCAGTGCTCCGGGTGCCGCCTTATCCCTTCGTCGATGAGCGCGATCCCCTTCGCGGGCATGCCCGCCCCGTCGGGAAAGGGCTCCGAGAGGAACGTCGAGCCGTAGGTATAGGCGATCTTGAAGTTGGGATCGAGCGTCACCGTAATCGAAAGGAGCGGCTCCAGAAGCGCGTAGTTCTTGTTGTTGGCGTCGCGCCGCTTTCCTCCGAAGTACTGAATCACCCGCAGCCAGTAGAGATCCGCGGCCAGGTTCTCGTATCCCAGCAGGACCTTCTTGAGGACATGAGGGTTGTCGATATAGAGGATCTCCTCCGTCGAGCGGTAGGCGCCGAAGCGCTCGTCGATGCGGGACTGAACGGCGTAGACCGCGAGAAGGAGCGCGACGATGGCGAACGCCGGCTTCATGACGCTACTTCAGGTTCCTCTTCTCGAAGACCCAGCAGGAGGCCACGAGAAGGAGCGTGACGTAGATCGCCGCGTATGCCGCCGCCCACGAGAGCTGGCTCCAGGGCACCGGGTCGCCCGCGACCACGGCCGCCTTGACGTCGAAGTTCTTGAAGTTCGGAAGAACGTAGTACAAGACCCGCGTGAGCTGCGGCAAAGCCGTGGACTCCACCACGCTCTCCAGGTTCTTGAGGTCCGACGAGAAGTAGCCCGCCACGTAGACGAACCAGGCGAACAGGCCGGCGAGAATCGACGAGGTGAAGGTGCTGAACAGAATCGCCACCGCGACCAGGAGCGCGAGCTTGAGGTAGATGAGGAAGATCGCCTTCAGGAGCGCGGGGTCGAACGGATGCTTCATCAGGAACAGAAGGACGTACAGCCCCACGGTCATCACCACGACGTTCACCAGAAGCGTGAGGCACAAGCCGAAATATTTCCCCAGGAGGAACTGAGACCTGGAGATCGGCTTCGGCAGGACGCTGTAGAGCGTTCGCCTTTCCATTTCCTTCGCGACCAGTCCGATGCCGATGAAGATCGCGATGACCATGCCGAAAACGGAGATCGCCGCGAGACCAAGGTCCTTGATGACTTTGATCTCCTGATAGACCGAGATCGCGCCCAGCACGTAGCTCGAGCCGATCATCAGGAGCGCGAACAGGACCAGGTTGTAGAGCACCTTGTCGCGGACTGTCTCGCGGTAGGTGTTCAGGGCCACGTACCCGATCGTCCGCAGCGCCCGGCCACGTTCGACGCGGGTCACGGCCTCGATCGAATGGGTGTCGGCGACTGCGTTCACGCCCGAGCTCCCGCTTTCACCTCGCGGACGAAGTGATCTTCGAGCGTTTCCTTCACCGGGTTGACGGAAACGAGATGCGCGCCGCCCTCGATGAGGAGCGGAAGCGCCCTCTCGAAGCTCGGGACGTCGGGAAAGGAGAGGTGAATCCTCGGGCCCTGACGTCGGAGGTCCCGAAACGATCCGGCGACCCGCGCCTCGAGCTCGGGGCTCAGCCCTTCCACGACGACTTCGACCGCGCGCAGCGACACGTCGACGATCTCGGTGAGGCGGCCGGCTTCGACCAGCTGGCCCTTGTTCAGGATCGCGACCCGATCGCAGAGCTGCTCGACGTCGGGAAGGATGTGCGAGCAGAAGAACACCGTCACCCCGGAGTCGCGGAGCTCGCGGATGAGATGCGACATCTCCCGGCGCCCGAGGGGGTCGAGACCCGACATCGGCTCGTCCAGGAACACGACTCGCGGGCGGTTCACGAGCGCCTGGGCGATTCCCAGGCGCTGGGTCATTCCCTTCGAGTACTTGCGGAGCGGGACGTCCGCAGCCTCCGTCATCCCCACCTTCTCGAGGAGCTCGCGGCTTCTCGCGTCTCGCTCCTGCCGGGAAAGTCCGAAGAGCTGCCCGAAGTAGTTCAGGAGCTCGCGCCCCGTCAGGTAGTCGTAGAAGTAGGGCTGCTCCGGCAGGTAACCTACCTGCTGCTTCATCGCCGGATCGCCGAGCGGTCTTCCCAGGATGCGCGCCCCACCCTGGCTGGGGAACACCAGACCCATCAGAAGCTTCAGTGTGGTGGTCTTTCCCGCGCCGTTCGGGCCGATGAGCCCGAAGGTTTCGCCTTCCTCGACGTCCAGGTCGAAGGGGTGGAGCACTCGCCGGGTTTTCGGCAGAAGAGAACCCGAAGCGTAGTCCTTGGCCAGTCCTCGAATCTCTACCGCGTGCACGTTGTGTCTATCGAGCTTTCTATCGCGGGCCGAGAAGCCCGCACCGTGAAGTCAGTTGATAGAAAATCGTAGCACAGATTCGTCGCCGGGAAGCTCAGCTGATGGTGGACGTTCCCACCGGCGGCGGGCAGGGAAGGGGCAGGCCGGCTTGATCCATGAAGATCGCCCCGGAGGCTCCCCCGCTGAAGCTTCGTACTCCCGTCAACATCGATGCCGGGAACGAGATGTAGCAATATTCGACTACCGAACCGGGATCGCACGCCGGACCCACGCCGGCCGCGGCTCCCGCACTCGCATAGTCGCGGTTGTAGCCGCTCTTGAGATACGGGGTGGCTCGGGCGAGATCGGCGCCGAGAAACTGAGGGCCGTTCGCGGGGTAGTTCGGGATGCAGATGGCGCCGCCCCCGTCGTTGGTCATGCAGCTCAGGTTGGGAGCGAAGAACCCGCAGTTGGTCGAGGCGTAGGTCGCGGCGGCCGACATCACCGCGCGCGTATCACCGATGGCCTGGGCTTCGTTCGCCGAGACCCGAGCGCGCAGGAGATTGGGGATGGCGATCGCTGCGACGATGCCTATGATGGCGACGACGATGAGCAGCTCTAAGAGCGTGAACCCAGCCGCATGCCTCTTCCGTGCGTCCGACGCCATTGCATGACCCCCCAACCCCCGGGTCTTCACCGCGTCCAGGAGTGGCGCCCTTTTCGGGCGCCACCCCTGTTCGGGCAGATTAGCCTATTCGAGGAACGTGACGTTACCGGCCGCGACGATCGGGCAGACGCCGATCACGGCGCCCGTCTGATCCATGTAGATCGCGCCCGGGCCGCTTCCGGCGAAGGACCGGACGCCCGTGAGCGGGCTCGCCGGCGTCGAAGTGTAGCAGTAGTCGAGAACGCTCGCCGGGTCCTGGAACGAGGTCGGGATCACGGCGCCTGGAGCGGGAGTCCAGTCCCGGTTGTAGCCTGACTTCAGATAGGGGACCGGGCGGGCGATGTCCGCCCCGAGGAACTCGGGAGCGTTCGCGGGATAGTTCGGGATGCCGATCGCACAGCCCGCGCCATTGCGGCAGAGGCTGACCAGCGGCGCGAAGAGACCGCCGTTCGCCGAAGCGTAGGTCTGCTCGGCCGAGATGATCGATCGGGTGTCGCCGATCGCCTGGGCCTCATTGGCCGACACGCGAGCGCGGAGCAAGCTCGGGATGGCGATCGCGGCGATGATGCCGATGATCGCCACCACGATCAGGAGCTCGATAAGGGTGAAACCTTTGCTGTTCTTCATTTGCTTCTTCTCTCCTTGGATCCGCGAGCCTTTCGGGCCCGCGACGAATTGCCTACCCGTTGTCTCCGGCCCCCTGACGAAATCCCCAACCGGGCCGCAGCCAATCCTGGTAAGCAGAGCTTAGTTACCACGGCAGCTCTAATAGCAACGCACGTGCCAGCGCCTGGGGTCTCGAGCCGGTTCGGCTTGCGACCTTAAGCGCTTTCACGTCAACGATTTGAAGACTTCGAACCGGGCCTGTGGAGAAATCGCCGCAGTACCGATTCCTGATAGATTTCCATTTTTTGGCAGCGACCCGATGTCATTTATTGGCACGAGAGTGCTACTTAGGTGTAAATCCAGTCTCAACGCAGGCCGTATTTCTGGAGGAGGTAGCGGAAGGATCGGAGGTTCATGTTCAGCAGGCGGGCCGCCTTGGTCTGCACTCCCCCGGCCTTTTCCATGGCGCCGGCGAGGAGACTCTTCTCCAGAGTCGCGACCTTCTCGCCGAAGTCGACTCCCTCGTCGGGAAAAGCGTCGGTCGAGACCGCCGCGGGGGAGGCCGCGGGCGCGGTTCCGAAGTCACGGATCTTGTCCGGGAGTCGCTCCGGAAGGATCACGCCCGAGGTCTCGAGCGCCACCGCCCGCTCGATGACGTTCTCGAGCTCCCGAACGTTTCCCGGCCAGTCGTAGACCGAAAGCCGCTCCATCGCTTCCTCCGATATCTTCGTGAGGTTCTTCTTGGTGGAGGCCGAGGACTTCGCCAGAAAGTGGGTCGCGAGAAGCGGGATGTCCTCCCGCCGCTCGCGAAGCGGCGGCATGTGGATTGGGATCACGTTCAGGCGATAGTACAGGTCTTCGCGAAAAGTCCTGTCCTGGACGGCGCGCTCGAGATCCTTGTTGGTCGCGGCGAGGATGCGAACGTCCACCTCGATCTCCTCCGTCGAGCCAATCCTCCGGATTTTCTTTTCCTGGAGGACGCGAAGGAACTTCACCTGCATCGTGGGGCTCATCTCCGCGATCTCGTCGAGAAGGATCGTGCCCCGATGAGCGACCTCAAAGAGCCCTTTGTGATTGGTCGTGGCCCCGGTGAACGAGCCCTTCAGGTGGCCGAAGAGCTCGCTCTCGAGAAGGGTCTCGGGGAGAGCGCCGCAGTTGATTGAAACGAAGGGCTCCGAGGCCCGCGGACTCCTAACGTGCATCGCCTTCGCCGCGAGCTCTTTTCCCGTGCCGCTCTCGCCGGTGATGAGGACAGTGCTGTTGGTGGTCGCCACGGACTTGATGTGCTCGAAGAGCTCGAGCATCACCGGGCTCCCGCCGAGCATCGAGTCCAGCCCCTGGGTCTTCTTGAGCTCGCGCTTGAGGGTCTCGTTCTCCCGTTTGAGTCGAACTTTCTCGAGGGCGTTCCGGATGTTGGCCTTCAGCTCCTCGAGCTTGAACGGCTTGGTGAGGTAGTCGTAGGCGCCGAGACGCAACGCCTCGACCGCGGTCTCCGCCGAGGCGTAGGCGGTTATCATGATCACCGGCACCGAGGGGTCCGTCTCCTTGACATGCCGCAGCACCTCGACCCCGCTCATGTCCGGCATCTTGATGTCGGAGATCACGAGATCGTAGGAAGATTTGTCGAAGATCTCCGTGGCCTTCCGGCCGGACTCCGCCAGGGTCAGGCGATAGCCCTCCTTGCCGAGAGCGATCTCGAGAAGCTGGCGCATGGACTCTTCGTCATCGACGACGAGAATTCGGCTCAATCCAGTGTCCTCCGATCCAGCGGAAAGTGCACCGAGACCACGGTGCCTTTCGAGGCGACGCTGTCCACCTGAATCAAGCCATTGTAGTCCTTGACGATGCGGTAGACGATGGCGAGACCGAGGCCGCTTCCGCGCTTGAAGCTCCCGGAGAAGGGCTCGAAGACCTTGTGCACCTCTCCTCCCGAGATCCCGATTCCCTGGTCGCGGAACGTCATCACCACTCCGCCCGAGCCGTTTCTCGCGAGCGACATATCGAGCCGGCCGCCGTCGGGCATGGCCTGAAGCGCGTTTCTCGCGAGGTTCCAGGTGATCTGCTTCATCTGATTGGGGTCGGCGAAGAGCATCACCGGCGTTTCCGGGAGCTGGAGGGCGATCTGGTGCTCGGGGAGGACCTCCGAGCTGTGCCGGAGCAGCGTCGCCGTCTCCTCGATCACCCGCCGGAGGTCGATTTGATCCGGCTCGAAGCGCGGCGGCCTCGCGTAGGCGAGAAATTCAGTGAGGGTGCCCGACAGGCGCTCGGACTCGCGGACGATGATGTCCATGAGACGCTTCTGCTCCCAGGTGAGCTCCTCCGCCTCCGCGAGCACCTGCACCGACCCGCTGATCGACGCCAGCGGGTTGCGGATCTCGTGGGCCATTCCCGCGGCCATCTCTCCCATGGTCGCGAGATTCTCCTTGAGCCTCACCTCGCGCTCCAGCCGCTTGATCTCCGTGAGGTCCTGGAAGACGAAGAGCAACCCGCTCTTCTTGTCGCCTTCGAACAACAGGTGGGAGACGCTCATGCCGAGGTAGATTTCCTCCCCCCGGCGGTTCAGATAGGCTCCCTCCATCCTCAGGAAGCGCTTCCCCGCGAGCTTGGCCTTGAGCCGGTCGAGGAAATCGTCCTTTTCGCCCAGGAGGTTCGTGACGTCCTGACCGATCGCCTGCGCCGAATCCACGACGAGGATGTTCGACGCCGCCTCGTTGAAGAAGTTGATTCGACCGTCGACGTCGGTGGTCATCAGGCCTGAGGTGATGGAATCGATGATCGTCTGGTTGAAGACCTCGAGATCCGCGAGAGAGTCGGACGCCTCCTCGAGCTTTCGGCCCGCGAGCCGCAGGCTCTCCGACAGGTAGCTGGTGAGAAGGGCCACGGTGTAGAACGCGAAGAGGTTGAGAAACACGGTATAGGCCACGACCTGCGCCGGCAGGACCGACGCCGCGGGATGAGCCACGGACGGGTATGGGCGGATCGCCCCCAGGTAGAGCGCCTGGACCAGCGCGCCGTAGAGAACCGAGGCGACGGTCGCCGCGATGAGCCCGCCGCGGCCGAAAAGGATGATGCTCGCGGAAATGATGCTGATGAGGTAGAGGAAGGAGAAGTTGCTCTCGATTCCGCCGGTGGAGTGGACGATCCCGGTGATGATGAGAAGGTCTCCGAGCACCTGCGCATAGGCGAGCTCGCGCCGATGGGCCCCGGTGAAGGGCCAGGCGAGCGCGTAGAGGAGCGTCAGGAGATAGGTGAGGGCGATGAGGAGGTACAGCGGCTCCCCCGGCTCGCTCGGGCGGGCGAGCACCTCGGCAACCACCGCGGAGCCCAGGAGGGCGGTCATCACCACCACCCGCAGGACCATCAGCCAGACGAGGGCGTTGTCGGCGATCTTGCGGGCGGAGTCCGCTTTCTTCTTCGGCATGGCCGTGGATCGCCGGTTTCGTTCGACCCCGGGGCGAAACTGGAGCCCCGGGCGATCGAACCCTTACGACAGCTGGTTGATGAGATCGAAGATGGGCATGTACATCGAGATCACGATGCCGCCGACCACGGACCCCAGGAAGAGGATCAGGATAGGCTCCATCAGCGTCATCAGATTCGCCACAGCGGTGTCGACTTCGTCCTCGTAGAAGTCGGCGATCTTCGAAAGCATGGTGTCGAGGGCGCCGGTCTGCTCACCGACGGAGATCATCTGCACCACCATCGGAGGGAATACGTCGGTTTGCTTGAGCGGGGCGGCGAGAGACTGACCGCCCTCGACGCTCTTTCTCGTCTCCATGATGGCGTCCTCGACGATGGCATTGCCCGACGTCCGCGCGGTGATCTCCAGACCGTCGAGAATGGGAACGCCGCTCGAGATGAGGGTCGAGAGCGTCCGGCAGAAGCGGGCCACGGCGATCTTGCGAAGGATCATGCCGATTACCGGCAGCCGCAGCATCAGCCGGTCGAGGACACGGCGGCCGTTGTAGGTCTCGTAGTAGCGCTTCAGAAAGAACGTGCCGACGCCGGCGCCGATCACCAGGGGCAGCATCAGACGAACCAGCCAGTTCGACAGCGCGATCACGATCCGCGTCGGCAGCGGAAGCTGCGCCCCGAGTCCGGCGAAGAGAGCCGCGAACGTCGGGATCACTTTCCACAGGATGACGCCGACCACCAGGACGGCGATGGAAATGACTGCCGCCGGATAGACCAGCGCGGACTTGACCTGCGACTTCAGCTTCACCGACTTCTCGATGTACTGGGCAAGCCGCTTCAGGATGGTGTCGAGGATACCTCCGGCCTCACCGGCCGCGATCATGTTGGTGAAGAGATCGTCGAAGACCTTGGGGTGTTTCTTCATCGCGTCGGCGAGAGACGACCCCCCTTCCACGTCCTGGCGCACGTGCAGCAGGACCTTCTGGAAGTTGGGATTGTCGTTCTGAGTCCCCAGGATCTCGAGGCACTGCACCAGGGGGAGACCGGCGTCGATCATTACCGAGAACTGCCGGGTGAAGATGGCGACGTCTTTCGGCTTGATGCCTCCGCCGAATTTGGGAAGCGCGAACTCCTTTCCCTTCTCCTTGACGCTGGTGACGAGGATCTGCTCCCGGCGGAGCATGGCGATGACCGCGTCCTTGGAGTCCGCGTTCCTTTCCCCCGACGTCGCCGCGCCGCTTCGCGTCTTGCCCTTGAATACGTAGGCCGGCATGAATTCTCCTCCTTGTCGCTAGGAGACAGCGCGCTCTGAGAAAGCTTCGAGAATTTCGGCGTGCTCTTCCATCGGGTCAGCGCTTGACGACACCCGGGCGCGTCGTCGTCTGGGTTCCCGCCGGCATCGGCCGCTGTTGGACCGCCGTGGGGAGCCCCGTGCCGCGATTGATCATGTCCTGCAGCTCGTCCGGGATCGACGACATCGCCAGAGCGAGCTGCAGCGTGATCTGCTTCTTGAAGTAAAGGGTCGCGAGCGCCTGGTTGAACGTCTGCATCCCGTGCTTCTCCTGCCCGGTCTGCATCGTCGAGTAGAGCTGGTGGATCTTGTCCTCACGGATCAGGTTCCGGATGGCGGAGTTCGGAATCATGATCTCCATGGCCAACACCCGGCCCGAGCCGCTCGCCTTGGGAAGGAGCGACTGGCACATGATGCCCTCGAGAACGAACGAGAGCTGCGCTCGAATCTGCGGCTGCTGGTGCGCGGGGAAGACGTCCACGATCCGGTTGATGGTCTGGGCGGCGGAGTTGGTGTGGAGCGTCGCGAACGTCAAGTGGCCGGTTTCCGCGATGCGGAGGGCCGCCTCGATGGTCTCGAGGTCGCGCATTTCTCCGATGAGCACCACGTCGGGATCCTCGCGCAGGGCGGCGCGCAGCGCGTTGGTGAAGCTGTGGGTGTCGGAATGCACTTCGCGCTGGTTCACCAGGCACCCCTGGTGGTTGTGCAGGTACTCGATCGGGTCCTCGATGGTGATGATGTGCTCGCGTCGTTCCTTGTTGATCTTGTCGAGCATCGCGGCCAGGGTCGTGGATTTGCCGCTGCCGGTGGGGCCGGTGACCAGAACCAGGCCCCGGGGCTTGTCGCAGACCTGCGCGATGACCTGGGGCAGACCGAGTTCCTTGAAGCTCTTGATCTCGTAGGGAATCGTCCGGTAGACGGCGGCGACCGCGCCCCGCTGCATGAAGACGTTCGCCCGGAACCGCGCGAGGTTCTTGATGCCGAAAGAGAAGTCGAGCTCCAGGCTTTCCTCGAAGCGGTGCTTCTGGTTGTCGGTGAGAACGCTGTAGGCGAGCTGCTTGGTCTCGACGGTCGTGAGCGGAGGCATGTCCAGGGCCCGCAGCTTTCCGTCCACTCGAATCTGCGGCGGCGAATTGTTGGTGATGTGCAGATCCGAGCCGCCCATCTCGAGCATGGTCTTCAACAACTGGTGCAGGCTAACCGCCATGGACAATCCTCGCTTCCGCCTTCGCCCTTGAAGACGGGTCGATCGGCCACATCCCGGGGATTGGGGAATTTCGCATCGGGCTCACGCGCCTACTTCACCGTCTCGCGCACGACCTCTTCCAGGGTGGTGAGTCCGTCTCGCACCTTGGTGAGCCCGCTTCGCCTGAGGGAGATCATGCCATCCTCTACGGCCCGCTGCTTGAGCTCGATGGCCGAAGCGCCCTCCAGGACCAGCTGCCGGATCTCGTCGCTGAGCTCGAGCACCTCGTATAGGCCCACCCGGCCCTTGTAGCCGGTGTTGTTGCAGTTGCTGCAGCCGCGGCCCTTGTAGGCGGTGACGTCCTTCGCCTCTTCCGGAGTGAACCCCGCGTCGATGAAGCCCTGGGCCGGCACTTCGATCGTGGTCTTGCACTCCTTGCAGATCCTGCGGACCAGACGCTGGGCGCAGATGAGATGGACGGAGGTGGCGACGAGGAAGGGCTCGATGCCCATGTTCATCAGACGATTGATGGTGGAAGGCGCGTCGTTGGTATGGAGCGTGGAGAGAACCAGGTGGCCGGTGAGAGCCGCCTTCACCGCGATCTCCGCCGTCTCGAAGTCTCGAATCTCTCCCACCAGGATGATGTTCGGGTCCTGCCGGAGGAACGAGCGGAGCGCCGCGGCGAAATTGAGGCCGATGGACTCCTTCATCTGGACCTGATTGACGCCGGCGAGGTTGAACTCCACCGGGTCTTCCGCCGTCATGATGTTCGTCTCGGGAGTGTTGAGCTGGCTGATGGCGGAGTACAGGGTGTTGGTCTTGCCGCTTCCCGTGGGCCCGGTGACCAGCGCCATTCCCCACGGCTTGAAGATCGCTTCCTCGAACTTCTTGAGCGACGCGGCCTCGAACCCGAGCTTCGTCATGTCGAGCATCAGGTTCTCTTTGTCGAGGAGCCGCAGAACCACCTTCTCGCCGAAGAGCGTGGGAAGTGTCGAGACCCGGTAGTCGAGCTCGCGGAGCTTCCCCTGGTTGTTCATCCGGATCTTGATGCGGCCGTCCTGCGGGAGCCGGCGCTCGGAGATGTCGAGCCTCGCCATGATCTTGATACGCGAGATGATCGCGTCGCGAAGCTTCATCGGCGGGTTCATGACCACGTAAAGGATGCCGTCGATCCGAAACCGCACGCGGAACTCGCGCTCGTAGGGCTCGATGTGAATGTCGCTCGCCCCGCGGCGCAGCGCGTCGGTGAGAACCAGGTTGCAGAGCTTGACGACTGGAGCTTCCTCCGTGCCCTTCTCCAGCTCGACGAGATCGATGTCGTCGCCCTCTTCCAGGACCTCGACGTCCTCGTTGAAGTCGTCGGTCTCGACCAGCTTGTCCATTTCTTCCTTGATCTGGAGGGAATGGACGGAGCCGTAGTACTTCTCGATCGACTCCATGATGGCCGTCTCGGAGGCCACCACCGGCTCGACGTTGTAGCCGGTCATGAACTTGATGTCGTCCATGGCGAACACGTTGGTCGGATCGACCATGGCGATGGTCAGGTTGGCCCCGGCCCTGGAGAGCGGGATAATCTGATACTTCTGAGCCGTTTCCGCGGGGACGAGCTTGATTACCGACGGGTCGATCTCGAACCGCGCGAGGTTGATCGAGGGTACTCCGTATTGCCGCGACAGCAGCTGGGTGATCTCCTCGTCCTTCACGAACCCCAGCTTGACGAGATTGAAACCAAGCTTCCCGCCATGCTGCTTCTGGTACTGCAATGCTTCCTGGAGCTGCTGGGGGGTGATGAGATTCTCTTTCACCAGCAGCTCGCCGAGCTTTATTGGCATCCAACCACTCCGCGGGCTGTAGACTCGACCGGGCTTAAATCTCAGTGATCACAGTGGATTTCCGTGTTCAACAACTGTAACGCCCACCCCCCGGAATTGTCAAGGGGGGCAAGAGCAGTTGCGATTTGCGGGTTGCCGGTTACCAGTCGGTCGGCGCTTGTACCGGCGACTGGAAACGGACAGCCACGCTCAAGGAGAGATCGTCACTCCGAACCAAAGCGCTTCGTCCCGGGATTGGCTCGACCCCTGGTAGGCGACCTCGGCGACGACGAACCGAATCCGCACCCCCACCCCGGCAGAGAACGCCGGCCTGGCGCCGCGACCCGACCCCGTTTCCGCCCGTACGCCGGCGCGGAGCGAGAGCACATCGTCGAAGAGCCGCTTGTCGACCCCCAGCGAGAGCTCTCGCCAGCTCTCGTCGATGCCTCCCTGCGAGGAGAGATCGAAATCGAAGGAAACCGTGGTCTCCTGCGGAAGGAAGAACGCAACGCCCGCGCGCCCGTGCCGCGGGAGGACGATCTCCTCTCCCGAGGGCAACGCGAAGCCCGGCTCGAAGAGCCTGCGCCACATGAGCCCGAGCCGCAGCCAGTCATTGGGCTGGTAGAGAGCTCCGAGATCAACGCTCGCGGTCGAGCTCTCTTCGCCTTCCGCTTCCAGCACGCGGTCGCGAATGGCGGAGGGCGTCCCCGCTCCGGGCGGGAGCGCCGCCATGGACTCGAAGATCTCGTGGCTCTCCCCTCTCAAATAGTGAACGTTACCCGCAATGACCAGGTCGTCGATGGGCAGCGACTGCAGGATCGAGACCGAGAGGTCGAAGGTCTCGAGACCCCGGCTCGAGAGGACGTCGCCTTCGAGCCGTGACGAGCTCTCGTCCGAGAACGTTCCCGCGACCCCCATGAACGTGAGCCCGACAGAGAATCCAGCGGCTCCGTCTCCGAACGTGGCCCCGTCGCCGCGATCCATGTCGGACTCGCCCCACTGGACGCCGCCGTGGACCACCGGTCCGAAGGCATAGCCCGCGGGATTCCAGTAGAACGCGGTGGTGTCGTTCGCGACCGCGGTGAAGGCGCCGCCCATCGCCGCCGCTTTGGTGCCGAAGTGCAGAAATCTCTCCTGGGAGGCGGCGGTGCTCGCGAATCCGAAAGCGATCGCCGCTGCGAGGACATGCCGCACGCGCGACACTATAGCATCTGGAATTTCAGAGCGAGCTAGCGGGGAGCGAGCGAGACAGCGGGGCCCGGCCCGCCTCCGCGCGAAGCGCTACGGCGAGGTCCCGCCGAAGCCGGAAGGGCGTAGGCGGAAGGGCCCCATCCTCCCCGCGCGAGGAGCGCGGGGAGTGAGCGAGGACAGCCCTGAGCCCGAGCGCAGGGCGAGCGAAGCGAGTCCC
>DAISKN010000124.1:0-12615 GCA_036820975.1 Acidobacteriota bacterium
CTCGCGAAAAGCCACTTGTAGGTTCCGCTCGAGACGAAATCGACGCCCTCGTCTCGAAGGTTGGTCCGAAACATCCCGAGGGCCTGGATTCCGTCGGCGAAGAGGAGCGCTTTGTGAGCGTGGGCGAGCGCCGCGAGCTCTTTCAGGTCGTGGCGGAAGCCGTTCTGGTGAGAGACCCACGACACGGACAGGAGGCGGGTCCTTCCGTCGACGAACGGCTCGAAGTTCTCCCGGTCGGCGCGTCCGTCGACCGAGGGCGCGATCCGGAGCTCGATGCCATGCTTCTTCTCGAGCGTCTTGTAGAGAACGTAGGTCGTCGTGTAATGGAGGTCGTCCACGACGACGTTGTCCCCCGGACGCAAATCGAGGGCGGAGGTAACGAGGTTCTCGCCGTCGCTCGTGGCCGAGAGAAACCCGATCTCCTGCGGAGCCGCCCCGAAGAGCTGCGCGAACCTGGTTCGGGCCTCGTTCGTCTTCTCGAGCATCGCGCCCAGGGAGATGGGATTCTCTGCCTTCGAACGTACGAAATCGATCCCCGCCTGCTCCACTGACCGGGGGACGGGGCCGATGTACGGGGTGTTGAGATAGGCGGAGCCTTCGGCCGCGGGAAAATCCGCTCTCGCCGCGGAAGCGTCGATCGCAGCGCCCGCCGAAACCCTCCGCGCCTCCGCGACTCCCGCGGCGGCCGAAACGATGAACCCTCTGCGATCGAGCTTCACGATCTTCCCTCCTTCCTCAACGCCTTGGTCATGTAGAGCGCGCGCTGTCCGGCGGGGTATAGGCCGATGACGTGGCCGATGCGAAACCCGCGGCGCGCGAACATCCGCTGCGCCCGCGCATTCCCCTCGGCGACCGAGAGACGAATCTCGCCGAGATCGAGGCTCGACTCGCGAGCGAGGGCGATGGACCGATCGAGCAGAGCGGCGCCGATGCCCCGCGACCGGAGCTCGGGCACGACGGCGATCGAGAGCAGCTCCGCGACCGCCTCCTGAGTCGGGCTCTTCGGATGAATCGCGAGCATGAAGAACCCCGCGGGAGCGGAATCCACCTCGGCGAGGTAACTGGACACGATGTCCTCACGGAACCAATCGGCCATGTACCGGTCGTAGCTCCCGAACTCCAGGAACACCCTGCGGCAGAGGTCGAGCATGAAATCGAGGTCGGAATCGCGCGCGGGGCGCAGCGTGACGTCCTGCGCCTGGGAGCGCTCGGAGCTCGCCGGCAGCAACGGCACTCTCAAAAGGGGCCGGGAAGCGCCTTCTCCACGATCTGCACGTCTTCGACCGGAGAGGTCACCACCCGAAGCCCTTCGGAAGAGAGCTCGCAGCACAGGCCGATGCCGATCCACGCGACTTTGAGGAGAGTCCCGCCGTACCCGGAGCCGCAGAGGTAGGCCGCGGTCTCGGTGGGAAAGAACCGCCCGCCGCGAACGAGGATTTTCCAGTGGTTCGGATGGAGGACGGTGATCTCGTACAGGCTGTTCCGGGTCCGCACTTCCAGCCGGGTCAGGGGCTCGAGCCGCGAGACGTTGAGCCCCTTGCGGTCCGCCATCGCCTCGGTGAAGCCCGAGAGCGTGCAGTGGCGCGGCACCACCACTTCCTTCTTCTCTTCGTCGAGAATCGATGTGGTGGTGATCAGGTTCTTGTCCATTTCCGACGCCGCACTTCCGAAATCACTCCTCGATGAGCACGCGCCCGATCTCGTCCTCCACGAAATCCGCGCGATATTGCTTGCCGATTCCGTTCGTCAGGACCGAGAAAAACAGCGCGCCGCGCGACCGCGAGAACGCGAGCCCCGATAGCGAGCTGACCCCTGCGAGGCTCCCCGTCTTGGCGATGATACGCCCGAGGTGGTCGTCGTTCAAGAAGCGTTTCCTGAGGGTCCCGTCCACGCCGGCGACGGCGAGCGAGCAGATGAAATCGGTGCGGAGCTCCGGAGCCCGGTACAGGTCTTCCAGGACGCGAACGAGGATCGCCGCGCTGAGGTGGTTGTCGTACGACAGCCCCGAGCCGTCCTCGATGCGGAAGTCCTCCCGGCTGAATCCCAGACCCACCAGGTACTCGCCGACGGCCCGCGCTCCCGAAACGAAGCTTCCGGGAGCGCCGAAGCGGTGCGCGCCGAGAGTCTTCAGCATCTGCTCGGCCGAGAAATTATTGCTGTACTTGCCGAGCGCAGAGAGCACTTCGACCAGGCGGTCGGAGCGGTGCACGTACAGGGTTTCGAGCTTGCGGCCCTCCACGCTTCCCTTCACCACCGGACCGAGCACGAGGATTCCCTGCTCGCGGATCTTCCCCAGAAACGCGGAGGCGAAGTACGCGGTGGGGTCGGGGGCCACGAACGTCCCGACGTGGTCCTCCTCGTCTCCCTGGATCACGCGGCCGCTCACCAGCACCCGGTCCTGTCGGAGCTTCGAGACCCGGAGCCAAGGGCGGCCGCGGGTCGCCGTCGTCACCCGATTGAGGACGTCGAAGTAGCCGTAGCCCTCGTCGTGGAGCTCCGCTTTCGAGCCGGGAGCGCCCGGCCGCGCCCGCAGCTCCACCAGGTTGAAGTTGTAGGAGAGCGCCGACTGGATCGGGAGTCCCTTCTTGAGAATGTTGTCGTAGGACGCGGGGCCGCGAAGCTGATCGTCGAAGAAGCTGTCGTCGAGAACGATCTCGCCCCGCACCTCCCGAAGCCCGGCCGCGGAGAGCGAGCGCGCGATGTAGTCCATCTCGAGCCGGGTGAGCGACGGGTCCCCGGTGCCCTGGACGTAGAGATTCCCCTCGACCACCCCGTTCGCCATCGGCCCGTCGGTGAGGAAGCGCGTCTCGAACCGATGGTTGGGGCCGAGGTAATGGAGGCTCGCCCCCATGGTGACGAGCTTCATTCCGGAAGCGGGGATGAAGCGCTGGTTCTCGTTGTGAGCGTAGAGCGTTTCCCCGGTCTCGACGCTCTTCACCAGCACACCGATGGCGCTCCGCAGCCCGAAGCGCCGCCGCAAGGAGTCGAGCTTCCTTCCGAGATCGGAATCGGGAGCCTCGGCGAAGCCCGGAGCGGGGAGTCCGGCCAAGAGAATGACGAGGACGACAGATCTCGGGAGACGCTTCAAACGCCGCTACCTCTTGGCACCACAAGCCGGCCTCCACGAGACCGACAAGCCAATCATACTCTCAGCAGCGCCGCCGGGGAAAGGGCTATCGGGCTTCTTTTTCCACCCGACGGCGCAAAGGCGGGAGGAAGAAAATCCATCGCGGATCCTGGTGTGAGAGGGGGGACTGGGAGATAGGGGGATATGGGGGTGGTTTTCTCGTGGTTTCGTCTCCATATCCACATCCCCCGTATCCCCCTTCTTACGCTCTTTCCTGCTTTGAAACATGCAGGTTGAAGCCATAGGATTCGCCCTTCTTTTCGGAGGAACTTGCCATGAACGACAGACGACGGTTGCTCCAGCTCCTCCTGGCCGGGGGCGTTCTCGGATCCGGCGCGGCGGCGGCGCTGCAGGGGGAAGAGAAGCTCACTTCCGACATTCTCGAGACGTTCCGTGTTTAGAATGGGCCGGTGATCGTTTCCAGAACTCCCGCGGGGTGGGTCGAGGCCGCGATGTCCGATCTGGACGCGCTTCTCAAGGACCATGCCCACTGTGAAAAGAAGGCCGCGGCCTCGGCGCTTTCGCTCATCGTGGGCTACCCGGACCACGACGAGCTGGTGCGCCGCCTGAGCGCTCTCGCGGTCGAGGAGATCCAGCACTTTCGCATGGTCCATGAGCGGCTGCTCACGCGTGGCCGCAGCCTCGGGGGCGACAAGGGCGACCCCTACGCCAAGAAGCTGCTATCTCTGGCCCGGCCGAACCGCGGCCGGCTCACCGACCGGCTCCTGCTCCTCGGTCTCATCGAGGCCCGCTCCCACGAACGGCTCAGCCTGCTCGCCGAGAACCTTCCGGACCGGGAGCTCGCCCGGTTCTATCAACAGCTTTCCGAGGCGGAGTCGCGGCACGCGGAGATGTTCCGCGAGCTCGCGGCGGTCTACGACGCGCCCGAAGCGGTGGAGGAGCGGCTCGCGGTGCTCGCCCGGGCGGAAGCGGAAATCGTGGCGGGCTTACCACTGGTGCCCCGCATACATTAATTACTGAGCTGGGGCCCACCCCAGCGCCTCAAATATCGGTGCCCTCCGGGCATCGGGGTTTGCGGGGTCTCTTCCCGCCCACTAAGATGCTCTCGTGCCTAAAGTCACGGGGGTTTATGCGAATCGCGATGCCTAGCGTCTTCCGTCTCGTCCTCGGTGCGCTCGTCGTTCTGAGTTTCAGCTCCGAATCCCGCTCCCAGGAGCCCCAGGGAAAAAAAGACGAGAAAAAAGAATCCGAACCGCAGCCGCAGGCCGCGCCTCCAACGGTCGAGGAGTACGTGTTCGTCGAAGGGACCCTTCCCTACGTGCCGAGCTCCAACACCATCGTGACCAAGCTCCCCCTCGAGCGGCGCTCGACCCCGAACAACGTGGGGTTCGTGACCGAGCCCCTGGCGCGCGAGCAGTTCGACCGCGTTCTCGGCGAGGCGCTCACCAACGTCAGCAACGTCAACATCCAGACGCAGAGCGGGATCGCCGATTACTTCTACATCCGGGGGTTCGATTCCTTCTCGAGCGGGCTCGTTCTCTTCGACGGCGCTCCCGAGCCCGAAGCGACGCTGCACCAGATGTACAACGTCGAGCTGGTGGAAGTGCTCAAGGGGCCCGGAGGGTTTCTCTACGGCCGCAATCCCCTCGCGGGCGCCGTCAACGTCGTTCGCAAGCAGCCGGTGCCGGCCAAACTGTTCTCTTTCGGAGGCGCGTTCGGCTCGTACGACAACTACGAAGGATACGTCGATTGGAACTACGGCGACCCCGATGGCAAGGTGGACGTGCGGCTGAACGGGCTCTTCCGAGACCAGGGCAGCTATCGCGACGGAAAGGAAGGCCGCACCGGGGCCATCAACCCCGCGGTCGGCTTCCGCTTCGGAGACAAGGGCCGCCTCAACCTGAACTTCGAGTACGTCGACCTCGACTACATCCCGGACGCGGGAGTCCCCGTGCTCCAGACCTCCGTCGTTTCGGTGGATCGAGGGACGAGCTACCAGTCGCCGTTCGACGACTCGACACAGCAGATCTTGCGCTTCCAGGCGGACTACGAGTGGCGCTTCTCGGAGCACTTCATGGTCCGTGACAAGTTCTACCAGAGGTCGCTCGACTGGGTGACGGCCGGTACGATCATCGGCGGCGTCTTTCCCACGGGTCCCGCCTCTTTCGCGGTCATCCGCGCGCTCTCGGAGCTCGACGACCGCCAGAGCTTCACCGGAAACCAGCTCGAGGCGGTTCTCGACTTCTCGACCGGCTCCATCCGGCACAGCGTCCTCACGGGATTCGAGATCTCCCGATTCGGCGACGAGTACACCCTGGGCGCGGGTTTGCTCTCTCCCGTCGACGCGCTTCAGCCGGTCGATCCCGGGACCCCGGCGTTCCCCCTTCCGGACCAGTCGGTCGCGGGAGACTCGAGGGCCATCGTGGCCGCGCCCTACGTGGTGGACCAGATCCAGCTCGGCCCGAAGGTCAACGTTCTCCTGGGAGGGAGGTTCGACTCGAGCGACTTCCGCGACGACTTGAGCGGATTCGAGCGGGATGACAGCGAGTTTTCCCCCATGGCAGGCCTTCTCGTCGCGCCGACGCCGGAGCTCTCGCTCTACGCCAACTACTCGCGCGCTTTCGCGCCTCCCTCCGCCCGGGTCCTGGGTGAGCTCGCTCCGGAGAGGGGCACCCAGTACGAGGGCGGCGTCAAGAAACGGTTCTCTGCCTGGAAGACGGAGACCGTCTTCGCCGTCTACCAGCTCGAGCGCGACAACATCCCGATTCCCGACGACAACGGGTTCACCCAGCAGGTGGGAGACCAGAGATCCCGCGGGTTCGAAGTCGACGTTGCCGCCCAGCCGGCCGCCTCGCTCCGGACGTTCTTCTCCTACGCCTACAACGACGCCGAGCTCACGAGCTTCGCCGAGCGGGTGCAGATCTCGCTCGCGCCGCCGGCGTTCATCACCCTCGATCGCTCGGGGAACAAACCGGCTTTCGCTCCCGCGCACGTGATGAACCTGTGGATGAGCAAGGACATCACTCCCCGATTCGGAGTCGGCGGGGGGGCGCGATACCTCTCTTCGCAGTACATCGCGGAAGACAACGTCTTCGCGCTCGACGACGTCCTCACCTTCGACGCGATGGCGTTCTACAAGATCGGAGATTTCAAGCTCCGGCTGAATCTCAAGAACCTCACCGACCGTGAGTACTACGTCCGCGGCTTCGGCTCGAGCTCGGTGATCCCCGCGGCGCCTTTCACCGCCTACTTCGGATTCGACTACCAGATGTAAGGCTCCCGCGGGATCCGCTATCATCCGGGCCATGCGGAGACGAAGCCTGGGTCTGGCCTTTCCCTTGTTCCTGCTCGCTCCCGCGGACGGCATCATCGCGATCCGCGCGCATCGGCTCATCGACGGAAACGGCGGAGCGCCTCTTTCCCCCGCGGTGGTCGTGGTGCGCGGCGAGCGCATCGAGTCGGTGGGAGCGAACGTCACGATCCCGGCGGGTGCGAGGGTCGTCGATCTCGGACGGGCCACCCTCCTCCCCGGGATGGTCGATCTCCACACCCACCTGACGGGAGGCGCGGTCCACTGGGAGGACGCGCTGGTGAAGACCACGCCCTCGAGCGCGGCCCTGAATGGCGCCAGGAACGCGCTCGACACTCTTCGAGCCGGCTTCACCGCGTGCCGCGACATGGGCCCCGAGTGGCCTTACGTGGACGTCGACCTGCGAAACGCCATCGACGCCGGCCTGGTGCCAGGCCCGAGACTCCAGGTCGCGGGCAACTACGTGAGCGCGACCGGAGGCGCGGGCGATGCCCGGCAGTTCTCGATCTACGTCGACGTCCCCGTGGTCCAGAATCTCGCGGATGGGGTGGACGCCGTCCGACGCGCCGTCCGCACGAATTTCGATCACGGGGCCGACTTCATCAAGATCCTGGCCACGGGAGCGGTTCTCTCGAAGGGGATCGAGCCCGGCGCCCAGCAGTACTCGGACGAGGAGCTCCGCGTAGCGGTCGAGGAGGCCACGCGGTGGGGCCGCCCGGTCGCCGCCCACGCCCATGGTGCGCAGGGGATCAAGGCGGCGATCCGCGCGGGAGTGCGAACCATCGACCACGGCTCGATGCTGGACGACTAGGGGATCGAGCTCTTGAAGGCGCACCCCGAGACGTACTACGTGCCGACGCTCTACGTGGGAGAAGCGGTGGTGAGAGACGGCGTCGAGCTCGGAATCCCCGCCTCCGAGATCGAGCGCTCGCGGAAGATGTCGGAGCACAGAAACGCCACCTTCCGCCGGGCGCTCGACGCGGGAATTCCCATCGCGTTCGCGACCGATGCCGGCGTCTTCCCCCACGGCCTCAACGCCCGGGAGCTCACGCTTCGCGTGCGCGTGGGAGAGTCCCCGATGCACTCCATCGTCTCGGCGACGAAACTCTCCGCGCAGGTGATGGGCTGGGAGGACCGCATCGGCACGGTGGAAGCGGGTAAGTTCGCCGACCTCATCGCCGTCGAGGGCGATCCCCTGAGCGACATCGCCCTTCTCGAGCGCGTCCAGTGGGTCATGAAGGGCGGAGTGGTCCACAAGGACGACCTCGGCGGGAAGGGGCCGCGCTGACGGCGGCGGCTCGCGTCGCGCTGGCCGCGGCCCTCGTTTCTTGCTCGATCGCCGCCGCCGGTGAGGGCCACGGCCTCGCGGAAGAGCGCCCCAACGTCGTACTCATCGTCGCCGACGATCTCGACGTCGGGATGCTCGATCGTGCCCTCGCGCTCGACCTCATGCCCAACTTCCAGCACCTCTTTCACGAGAACGGCGTGCGTTTCTCGAATGCCTTCGTCACCAACTCCCTCTGCTGTCCCTCGCGCGCCACTCTTCTCAAGGGACAGTACCCCCACAATCACGGGACTCTGACGAACTTTCCGCCGGACGGCGGGGTGGGAGTCTTCGACGACTCGTCGACCCTCGCGACCTGGCTTCGAGAAGCGGGGTACCGCACGGGGTACGTGGGCAAGTATCTCAACGGCTACGGCCTGATCGACGTGGACGGGGACGGCCGGCTGGGGCGAGGAGACGCCGCCTACGTCCCTCCCGGATGGGACGACTGGCAGGCGCTACTGGACGCCTCGACCTATCGCGTCTACCACTACTTCATCAACGACAACGGTGAGCGGATTCACTATGGAACCCGCGAGGAGGACTACCAGACCGACGTCCTGGCGCGGCGGGCGGTGGAGTTCGTCGCCGACTCCGACGCCATCGCCGACGATTCTCCTTTCTTCCTTTTGGTCACGCCCCTCGCACCTCACCTGGAGGTGTTTCTCGCCACGAGCCGCAACGACTTCGGCGACGCCTGGGAGTGGACCATCCGGCCGGCGCCGCGGCACGAAGGCAGCGTACGGGTGCTACCTCCTCACCCGCCTTCGTTCAACGAGGCCGATCTCGGCGACAAGCCTCCCTGGCTCCAGACCCGCCCCGCTCTCACCGCGCGCGACTACGTTCTGCTGGTGCGTCAGTATCGGAACCGGCTCGAGTCTCTACGCGCCGTCGACGATCTGATCCTCGAGATCGTCGAAGAGCTCGAACGCGCCGACGAGCTCGATCGAACCCTCTTGATTTTCACGTCCGACAATGGCTTCCTGCATGGAGAGCACCGACTCCCGCAGAAGCGCTACCCCTACCAGGAGTCCATTCGCGTCCCCCTGTACGTGTATTCCCCCGAAGTGCCCGCACGCCGCACGATCGACTCCCTGGTGCTGAACAACGATCTGGCGCCCACCATTGCCGATCTCGCCGGAGCGGAGATCCCGCGTTTCGTGGACGGGAGCTCCTTCCTCCCCCTGCTCGAGACGACGACTCCCGTCCCCTGGAGGAAGCGCTTTCTCATAGAGCATTTCGGTCTCACCGATAGCGTCTTCGAAGTGCCGACCTACGCGGCTATCCACACCGGAAGAGACGACCGCTTGCTCCCGGATCTGGTCTATACCGCTTACGAGGACGACGCCGAGAGCCGCGAGCTCTACGATCTCGCCGCCGACCCGTTCGAGCTCGAAAGCCTTCATCGCGATTCTTCGGCCCTACGGCGCCTCCAGATAGGACTCCTCGACCGGTGGCTGCGGAGGTTCCGGGATTGCCGGGGCGGCTCCTGCCGCGAGCTCGAGTTCCGGTGACGCGGGATTCGCCCATTCGCCGCGGAGCACTTCCATCGCGGCGATGAAGATCGAGGCGATTATCAGCCCTGGCAAGGCCGGGCTCGACGTCGAGTCCTCACCACGCCCTGAGGACGCTCGGCGCTCCGGGCGTGCGAGCTCCGGAACCGGAGCCCATCAGGGGTGGGCCCCGCCCACGTTCAGGGCATCAAGGGTCCCGGATGCAGTAGAGCGCCGACTCCGTGCGCAGGAAGATCTCGCCCCGCGAAATCGCGGGCGAGCTGAGGGTGTAGCCGTCGAGGTGGTTCTCGGCGAGGACCTCGAAAGTGGGGCCGGCGCGAAGCACCGTGGTGATCCCGTCCTCGCTGGTGGCGTAGATCTTCCCGTCGGCGAGGACCGGCGACGCGCTGTAGATCCCCGGAGCGATCCGCTTCGGGCCCCAGATCACCGCGCCGGACTTCGCGTCGAGAGAGAACAGGATCCCCTGGTCGTCGACGATGTAGAGGTACTTCCCGTCCGTGACCGGGGTGGGAACGTCCGGGCCCTTGTCGAACTCCCACAGGCGGTGCGTCGCAGTGATGTCTCCTCTTCCTCCAGCCTTGAGCGCGAGAAGGGGCTTTACCCGGGTCGGGGCGTAGATGATTCCGTCCATGATCACCGGCGACGCCACGATTCGATAGTTCGCGTCGTTCTCCGGGTTCAGTCCGTCGGAGCGCCAGAGCTCTTCTCCGGTCTCGAGGTCATGGCCGGTGACGACGTCCCCCCCGGTGATGACCAGCTCTTTCTTGCCGTCGTACTCGAGAAGCGCGGGGGTCGTATAGGAGTCGGGTGACTCCCGGATCGCGTCCGTCGGGCGCTCGACCCGCCAGAGCGTCTTTCCCGTCGCGGCGTCGATCCGGAGGAGATACGAGGGGTCGTCGGTCTTCATCCCGTGGAGGACCTGAACGTAGAGGGAGTCCTCGTCGAGGAGCGGGGACGAGGCGTAGCCCCAGTTGAGCCCGAAGGTGCCGTAGTCCTTCTGGATGTCGCGCGACCAGAGCTCCTTGCCCGCGAAATCGAAGGCCTTGAGGATTCCGGTTCCCGTCATGACCCAGACGGACTTTCCGTCCGTGAGCGGCGAGGGAGAGGACATGTTCTGCTTTCGCTGGCGGTGGTCTCCCCCGCTGAGGAACGCTTTCCACTTCCGGCTTCCGTCTTTCCGGTCGAGCGCCCAGAGGTGGAGCTCGCCCGCCTCGGCCACGTTCAGGAAGATCGTCTCCTCCCAGATGATAGGCGTCGCTCCGCTCCGATCAGGCATCGGGATCGACCAGCGGACGTTCTCGGTCGTGCTCCATTTGACCGGGAGACCGGTCTCGGTCGAGATCCCGTCGCGCGTCGGGCCACGCCAGTGGGGCCAGTCGCCGTTCGCGAGCGCGCTCGCCGAGAGCGCCAGCGCGGCCAGGGGGACGATAGTCGGAACCAACAGCCGATGCATGAAGAAGCCTCCTTCCGGCTTACGGGTTCGCGATTCCGTAGACGCGCTCGAGAGTGCGAATCACCAGAAGCCCCCCGGACGCCGCGGGCGTCGAGAGGACCACCCCTTCCACGCGGTTCTTCGCGAGGAGACGATACTCGGGGCCCGCCTCGACGACGAACGTCTCGCCTTCCTCGGTCGTGAAGTACAGCCGCCCGTCGGCGGCGATGGGCGAGGCGGAGTACGCGCCCCCGGTTCCTCCGATGCGCGCCCGGTAGACCAGATCCCCCGTCGCCGCGTCGTAGCAGACGAGCATCCCGTTGTTCTCGTTGGTATAGAAGTGTCCGCGGTAGACGAGGGGCGACGGGATGTAGGTACCCCCTCGCGTCTTCGACCAGGCGAGGGCCTCGCTCTTCTCTACACCCGCGGGAAGGGCCAGATCGCCCCGGCTCCCGGGGCGAATCGCGTAGATGGGCTTCACCGGCGGGTAGCCCGCGGTGACGTAGATGAGATCGGACGTCACCACCGGGGAGCCCACGGGGATCTCGGAGTTCGGACCGAGATGCCAGAGGAGCGCCCCGGTCCTCGGATCGTAGCCGCGGATTCGGGTCCCGTTGGTGACCAGCTCGTCTCCCGCGGGACCGCGATAGAGGGTCGGGGTCGCGAACGTCGGAATCTCGCCCTCGCGCGCGGTCCGCCACAGCTCGTTTCCGTTCTCGATATCGTAAGCCGCGATGAACGAGCTTCCGTGGACGTCGGCCTGCACGATCACCCGGCCGTCGTAGAGGATGGGTGAGCTCGAGTGGCCCCACTGGTAGTCCGGGTCGTAGAACCAGCCGGAGTTGAGGACGCCGATCTCCTTCTTCCAGAGAAGATTTCCTTCGTAGTCGTGGCAGTAGAGGGCACCGGTCGAGCCGAGGAGGCTCACGATGCGCTTCCCGTCGGTCACCGGAGTCGCGTTCGCCTGGCTCGATTTCGAATGCCGCTTCGTCGCAGGCGTCCTCCGCTCGAGCTCGCGCTCCCAGACGATGCGCCCGTCTCTGGTGTCGAGCGCGTAGAGGAGCCATCGATGCTCGGAGAGGTCGTCGACCGGCGTCACGTCTCCGTAGAGGCCGGTGCGGAACGTGCGGTCGGAGGCGCCGCTCACCGCGCTCAAGACGAAGATTCGATTCCCCCAGACGATGGGGCTCGAGACGCTGAAGCCCTCGAGGGGCGTCGCGAAGCGGATGTTCATCTTCGCCGCCGAATCCCATTCGAGGGGAATCCGCTGACCGTCGGCGATGCCCGAGCCGTTCGGTCCCCGGAAGGAGGGCCAGGGCGCCGGAGGCTTCACTTCGCTCCTCAGGTCGCCCGCGCTCGCGGCGATCGTCCCATCGACGCCCAGAATTCTCCCTTCCTCTAAGGGACGGAAGAGCGTTCGGTCGGATCCGCGCCCGAGCGAAGCGAACTCCACCAAGCCGCCGCGTCCGCCGAAGGCGAGGACGCCGGCGTCTCCATCGAGAGCGAACTCCCTCGGCCCGGTGGCGCGTAGAGCCGTCATCTGGTCTCCTTGCCGCAGAACGAGGCCATCGCCCTTCCTCTCGACCGCGATGACCTCTCCTTTCTCCTCGTTTCGATACTTGCCAACGAGAGGACTCAGATCGACGGCCTCGGGAGGAGCTTCGGGAGAGGCTGCGGCCGCCGGAGGCGTCGCGGATTCCAGAAACCGCACGACCTCGAGACGTCCGGCGGATCTCGATTCGTCCAGAATTTCGTCGAACGTCTCACGGCTCAAATGACCCGAGGCGAGCGCGTGCTCCAGCAGGAAGATCGCGGACTTCCAGTCCTTGAGCACCTGCAGGAGGTCCTTGGCCAGAATGTGCAGCGCTCGCATGATGCTCCCCCTAAGCCAGCCGGCGCCGCTGGAGCAGCACCCCGGCGGCGTAGCAGGCCAGGCCGATCCCCGCC
>DAISKN010000125.1:0-10114 GCA_036820975.1 Acidobacteriota bacterium
TTGGCGAAGAGGCCGGCGGTGAGGTTGCCGAAGTTCCCGCTCGGCGTCGCGACGAGAAGTGGCGCCCCGGCTTCGAGCTGAGCCGAAATGTGGAAGTAGTAGAACGTCTGTGGAAGGAGGCGGCCGACGTTGATCGAGTTCGCGGAGACCAGCGATCGACGCCCGGGCGGATCCGGGTCGGCGAAGGCCTGTTTCACCATGCGCTGGCAGTCGTCGAAATTCCCTTCGACGCCGAGGGCGGATACGTTCCCGCCGAGGGTGGTGAAGAGCTTCTGCTGGAGGGCGCTCACTTTCCCCCGGGGGAAGAGAACGACGACCTCGATGCCTTCGAGGCCGAAGAAGGCCGAAGCCACCGCGCTTCCGGTGTCGCCCGAGGTGGCGACGAGAACCGTCACCGCCCGATCGCGGCACCTCAGGAAATGGAGCATGAGGCGCGCCATGAATCGCGCGCCGACGTCCTTGAACGCGAGCGTCGGTCCATGGAAGAGCTCGAGGCTGTAGAAATCCTCCTCCACGGACACCAGAGGGATCGGGAAGTCGAGACTCCCGCGCACGATGCTCTCGAGCGCCGGGAGAGGCACGTCCTCCCCGAAAAGAGCGCTGGCGACCCGGTGCGCGGTGTCGGTGAGGGGCGCCCCCTTGGATGGCGGCTCGATCGACGGAAGTATCTCGGGTACGTAGAGACCACCGTCGGGCGCCGGGCCGGAAAAGAGCGCCTCTTCGAGCGAGACTGGCGGAGAAGCACCCCGGGTGCTCAGGTAGCGCAAGCCGCTTCCCTTTCGCCGATCTCCGGGATGACCCGCGCTCCTCGCGGGCACACCTTCGAGACGTGGAGGTCCCAATCGAGGCGGGCGGCGTCCGCGAAGGCTTCCGCCATCTTTCGGGAGACCGAAGAAGCACTTTCGAGATCGCGGCACAGGGCGAAGATCGAGGGTCCCGAGCCCGAGAGGCTCGACCCGAGAGCGCCGGCCGCGATCGCCGCGCGCTTCACCTCGGAGAATCCCGGTACCTGGCGGGATCGAATGGGCTCGGCGACGAAGTCGACGAGGGATCGGGAGACCAGGTCGAGATCGCCCGAGTAGAGTCCGGCGACGAAGCCTCCGACGTTGGCCCACTGCCGAACTGCGTCCTTGAGGGGCACCTGGTCTCCCAGGAGCATTCGCGATTCCTTCGTGCTCATCTCCAGGTGCGGACGCAGGACGACGACGCTCAGGCCGGAGGGAAGCGGAAGTCGGACGACGTCGAGCGGGTCCGTCGAGCGAACCAGCACCAGCCCCCCGTAGAGGCAGGCGGCGGCATTGTCCGGATGGCCGGCTCCAGCGACGACCCGCTCTCCCTCGAGGGAAGCGGCCAGCAGCTCTGGATAGCCGAGAGGCAAACGAAGGAGGTCCTTGACCGCGAGGGCGGCGGCGACGGCGGAAGCGGCGCTGCTTCCCATGCCGCTCGCGAGCGGAAGTCCCTTTCGAAGGACGAGGCGAATCCCGAGCGAGGCGCCTTCCTTCGCCCGCTCCAGGATTCGGAGCGCCGCGACCGTCGCGGTGTTCCTCCCGGGCTCCCGCGACAGGCGCCCCTGGTCGCCGGTGATCTCCGTGAGGACGAGGCCAGGCTCCTCCGCGAGCTCCGCGATCACGGTGTCGCCTGGCTCTTCGAGCGCGAGACCGAGAACGTCGAATCCGCAGGCTACGTTGGCGACGGTAGCCGGGGCGAATGCGGTGGAGCGGGGGCGGCCTGGCGTCATCGTTTGGACTCTCAAGTATAAGCCGTCTTTCCCTTTTGGCCTTCGGGCTTTGCATTTGGCGCGAAAGCGTTCATAGACTTGGGGTGGAACCTCACGGATATGCAAGTCGAAGCCCTCCCCAAGCGCCGGCTCTACCCGGTCCTGGGCCTTCTGCTCGCCCTGGGGGCCCCGGCCGGGCTTCTGTTGTTCCAGGGGATCGCGGAAGGAGGGCTCTGGAGCTGGGACTGGATCCGCGAGGAGCTCGAGAGCCAGTCCCTGACCTATGGCTATCTCGCGGTCTCGACCGCGATCATGTTCCTGGGACTGGGCTACATCATCGGCTCGAACGAAGACCTGTTGCAGAAAATCTCGTTGACGGACTCCCTGACGGGTCTCGCGAATCGCCGCCTCCTCGACAAAAGGCTTCGCGAAGAGCTCGCCCGCGTCGATCGATACAACCATCCGCTGGCGCTGATGCTCCTCGACCTCGATGGGCTCAAGAGCGTCAACGATCGCAGGGGGCACGAGGCGGGCGACAACGCCATCCGCGCGGTCGCGCGAACGCTCCAGAAGACCTGTCGCAGCACCGATCTCGCGGCGCGGTTCGGGGGCGACGAGTTCGCGGTTCTCGCGCCGAACATCACGGAGCTCGAGGCGAGAACTCTCGCGGAGCGCATCCGGCGAAGCCTCGGCATGGAAGCGAGCTGGGTCGCCGTCAACCTGCCCCCGCTCACGCTCTCGATCGGAATCGCCGACACCCGATCGATCCGCGAGCTCCACCCCGACCGGCTGTACTCGGCCGCCGATCGCGCGCTCTACCGCGCGAAGAGCGGAGGCAAAGACCGGGTGGTCCTGGCCTCCGCGGAAGAGGGGTCGGAGGATGCGGGCGCCGTTCCCACCGTATCGGCGTGAGAGTCGGCCGCGTTCGCCGCGAGAAACCCGACGGCCCGGAAAACGACCCGTTCCTCGCGGAGAATCCGCCGGTGACCTAGGCCGGAAGTGACCTCGAGCCGGCTCCCGCGCCAGAGGGAAGCGAGGCGGACGCCGTTGTCCACTTCGATCTCGCGGTCGTCGGAGTCGTGGATCACGAGCAGCGGCGCCGACATCGACTGCGCGAGATGGAAATGGGCGATCGCCTCCCAGCGGAATTCGAAGCGCTCCGCGATGCGCCGCCGCGCGACCGGCAGCACCTCTTCCGGCAGCCCGAGAGCGGCCGCGACCCGGCCAAGGAACTCTCCCAGGTCCGCGGGCGGCGCCACGTAGACCATTCGCGCGATGGAGGCGCCGTCTCTCAGCGCCAGCGTGGTCGCCGCCGCGCCCGCGGAGTGGGCGACGGCGCCGTGGAAGGGTCCGAGCTTCCGCGCCGCGTCGAGAACGGCCGCTCCCATCTCGATTAGAGAGGATCGGTTTCCGTCCGAGATCCCGTGTCCGGGACCGTCGTAGGTGACGACGCGAAACCCCTTCGAGAGGAGGGGCCCGACGAACGCCCCGAGCTGCGCTCCTCGACCTTCCCATCCATGCACGAGAAGGACCGCGGGTCCGGTCGACCCCCAGGACCAGGCGGCGAGACGCCGGCCCCGGCTCTCGAAGAACGTTCGCTCCGAGGTCTCGAGCCAGGCTCGTTCGCGCTCCGGGGCGGGGTGGCGTCTCGGAGAAAGGAAGATCCTCTCCAGAAGGCGTGCTCCCAGCGAGGGAGAGAGGGAGGCGACCCGGCGTAGCAGGGGGACTGCCAGCAAACGAACGTTCGTGCTTTTAATCGGCGCCAGCGATTCGGGCATCGGGTCTTTCCTCATGCTCTCAGGCTCGCGACGCTTCGAGAAGACGCTCGAAGCTGCGCCGCGCTCGAGCTTCTGCGTTCTTGTCGGACATGAGCCGGCTGAAGTGATGGTAGGCGAGGAGGTTCGAATAGAAGTCGTAGGCGAACTGAGTGACGTCGAGGTCGCTCCGGAACTGACCCTCTTCGACGGCAATCCGTGCCGCCGTCGCGAGGGCGCCCACCCAGTCACGTTGGTAGCCGACGAGCTGCTCTCGCAGCGGGCCGGGCCGGTCGTCGAGCTCGTTGGCGGCGGCGACGAAGAAGCAGCCGCCGGGCATGGAGTGCGCCCACGAGAACCAGTTCTCGAAGAGCGCGCGGATACGGGGAACGCCGCGAGGCTTCTTGAGGGCGGGAGCGACCACGGCGGAGACGAACCGTTCCGCCGACGTGCGCAGGACTTCGAGCTGCAGATTCTGCTTCGAATCGAAATGGGCGAAGAGGCCGCTCTTCGAAAGGCCGGTCTCGCCCGCGAGGCCTCCGATGCTCAGGCCCTCGAGACCGATGCGGCTCGCCAGATCCACGGCTCGGTCGAGGATCGCGGCCTTGGTTTCTTCTCCCTTGCTCACAGGCTCAAAATAGTACGACCGTGCTGTTCTGTCAAGCCATAGACCGACCTCCCGCGGCTGCGGGAGGGAGCGTTCTCGGTCCAGTTCAGGTCGGTTTCGTCGACACCTCGTTCATGGACACTCGGGAGAGCCTGAGACGTGCCTCGGAACTCCACCCCCACGGCGCGGCGTGTTCGGCGCTCCCGCCGGGCTCCCGACTCCTCCCGCTACGCGGGTCCCGCCGAAGCGCTTCGCGCGAAGGCGAACGCTCCTCTCGCGCAATCCCCGATGTGTTCTCGCGGCAGCCATGCCTTGTGCGGAATTCTTTTTTCACGCGAGACCCCATTGACATCCCTGATTTTTGTCCGTAGCATAATTTTAATCTCTTTCAACTAAGACCGAGAACTGGGGTTCACCAACTCCCATCCCGCGAGTCGGTGTCAGGGGAAGACCATTCCAATCAAGGTGAGTCGACACATGGCAAAAGAGGAAGAAGTCGCTAGGCTCTGGACCAAAGAGGCCGTTCTCGACGTCGAGAACAAGATCCTGCAGCAGATCATGTCCGCTCGCACCGGCGAAGGCTCGGAGGCCTCGGTAGCCTTCGCGCGGTTCCTGCGGATGTCGGGGCTCGACTCCGACAACTACCCGCTGTTTCTCAAGATGCTCGAGATCGAGAACCACTGGGTCCTCGATGCGCTCATCGGGGATCGAGACCCGTTCCTGCTTCTCTCGACCATTCCCCCGAACGAGTACCTCTCGTCGAAGTGCTTCCAGCTCCTCACGCGTTGGCGCTCGGGAGGCATCTACCCCAAGACCCTCGCCATCGTGCTCGGGGTTCTCCAGAACACCTACAGCTCTCCCCGCGACGGCTACAAGATCTACCGGCTGAGCGTCGCCGACATCGACAACCTGGGAAAGCACCTGGAGAAGGAAAAGGGGCAGAACGACCCCCGCAACCGCTGCATCCTCGACATCCTGGATCGCATCGGCTCGCTCGAGGGCCTGCGCTGGGACGAGTCGATGGAGCAGGTGGCGCGCCAGGCGCTCAAGATCCGGAGCAACTTCTTCGACAACACCAAAGCCCTCGAAGACTGCATTCCGCAAGTCCTTCTGGTGCGAGGCGACTACAGACAGGAAGAGGTCGCGCCGCGACAGCTCTTCGCCGATTAAGAGAAAAGCGAGGTAAGGACGAACATGGCTCACACAATGGAAGCTGCCAAGTACCACCCGGACATCATCGGACTTCCGAGGGAAATCCGGCTCTCCGAGATCGAGAACCGCCTCATGCAGGGTGTCTTCGGCTGCCGATCCACCGAGGCGGTGGAAGCGGCGATCACCTACGCCCAGTACCTCTCGAGCGTCGGTATCACTCCTGAGAACTACCCGGTGTTCCTCCGCATGCTGGAGATCGAGAATCACTGGGTGATCGACGCCCTCATCGGAGGACGCGACCCCTTCCTCCTGCTTTCCGGCGTCCAGCCCAACAAGTACATCGTGGGCCGGATTCTGGCGATGATGACGCGCTGGCACAAGGGCGGCATCTATCCCAAGAACCTGTCGGTCATCCTCGGCGTGCTGCAGTCGGTCTACAGCTCCCCGCGGGACGGCTACCGGATCTTCTCCCTCTCCATCGCCGATGCCAACGCCATCGGCAAGCACCTGGACAAGGAGAAGGGGCAGGACGATCCTCTGAACCGCGCCATCCTCGAGGTGCTCGAGAAGATCTCCGATCTCGAGGACGCCGGCAACACCGAGATGGACGAGGTCGCCATTCACGCCGCCGCCATCCGAAACGCGTTCTTCGACGATCGCAAACGGATGGAAGACGTCATCCCGCCGGTGCTCCTGGTGACGGTGAAGGACCGCAAGGAGATTCCGCCGCGGCGCCAGGCTCACGTGGCTCACGAAAAACCGTCGAAGCCGACCGTGGTCAAAGGCGGGAAGGCCGCCGACGAGTCGGGCTCTGGCGACAAGAACTAAGGGCGCGGAGGCCTCGAATCCGGTCCCGGATTTCGAGGCCTCGGAAGTCGCGCTCCTGCTGAAAGCCTGCCGGAAGTACCGGGGCACGATTCCCGTCTACCTCCAGTCGGTGCAGGACGAGCTCGCCCTCGTCGACGAGCTCATTCGCAAGCTGGAGAGGCTCGCCGGTCTTTCCGAAGAGTAGTCATCAGTTATCGGTCATCAGTCACAGTGCGGAAGCGTCGAAACTGGGCGGTGTCGATCAGTCTCGCCAACTCCCAACTGAGCACTGATCACTGCGCTCAGTTCTTCCTCTCCCCCGGCGTTTCCCCGTCGATCCCGCGGTAGAAGTCGTCGATCACCGCTTTGAGCGACGAGATCGTCTGGTCCGACTCCTCGCGGTCCCGCATGTAGCCCTCGACCGATCGGGAGAAGTCGTCGATCACCGCTTTGAGGGACGAGATGGTCTTTGTGTTCTCCGTGAGTTTCCGCGTCTGGTCCTGCAGCGCCCGGTCGCGGTCGGCGATCTCGTTGTGGGCCTCGGCCAGGCTTCGGGTCAATTCCTCGATGCTTCCTCTCATCGTCGAGAGATCCCTGGCAGCTGCCTGATAGGACTCCTCGATCCCCCGCGACCGCTCGACCTGCTGCCGAACGGTGGCGAGCTCCATCTCGAAGTCCCGGGTGAGGGCGGCGGTCGCTTCCTCGCGCCCGAAGCGCTCCTTCTCGATGCGGGCGCGCCATTCCTGCTCGAGGCTCGACATCGCCTTCTCGCTCTTCTCGTTGAAGCTCTTCTCCAGGAGCTCGAACTTCTCCATCCAGTCTTTTTCGATCTGCTTGATTCCCTCGGCGTGGCGCAGGTTGAGCTCAGCGAGGCGCCGCTCGTAGCGGTCCTGCGAACTCTGGTGGAGCTTCTTCTCGTGGGCGAGCGAGTCGAGCGTGCGGGTGAGCTCGGTCGACGACTGCCGCTTGAGCTTCTCGACGGAGGCAGAGAGAAACTGCTTCTCTTCCTCGAGCTGAGCGATTCGCGTCCTGAAATCCTTGGTGACCTCCCTGACCTCGGACTTGTGCTTCTCCTCGGCGAGGGTCGTGCTCGAGCGATGCCGGGCTTCGAGCTCGGCCAGCCGCGTTCGCAGGCCGTCGGCGGCCTCCCTCGCCTGGTCGCGCTCCTCCTCCGCGCGGCGGAGCGCCTCGCGAGCCTCCTGGTCCATCTTCGCCACCGTTTCCCGGTGCGCTTTCTCGAAAGCGGTGATCTCCTCTTCGTACTCGCGTCGCTGGGAGGCGAGGGCTTCGGTCGCCTCCTGCCGCGCGCGGTCCGTGCGGTCGAGAGCTTCGGTCTTGGCCGCCTCGACGGCGTCCCGAAGAGCCTGCTGGTTCTCACGGTCGCGCTTCTGCAGGGCCTCCATATGGGCTGCGCGGAGGACGGAGACTTCCCTCTCGTGCTCCTGGCGAAGCGATGCCAGCTCGTCGGCGTGGCCTCGTAGCGTCTTTTCGAAATTCTCCTGGATCTGTGTCCGCGCCTTCTCCACTTCGATCTTGCGCGACAGCTCCGCTTCCGCGTCCTTCTGGCGCAGAGCCGCTTCGTTAGCCGCTTTCAGCGCCGCGGCCTCCTCTTGATACTGTTTCTCGATCCCCTCGAGCGCCCGGGCGTGGTCCAGGTGCAGGGTGCGCGCAGTCTCCTGCCATTTCAGGCGCTCGATCTCCATGAGCCGCGTCCGGTCCTCGCGGAACTTTCGCGAGAGGCCGGCGAGCGCCGAGAATTGATCCTGCTCCGACTGCTCGACGTGCTTGGAGTGCGCCGTCTGGAGGGCTCCGAGCTCCTGCTCGTACCTTTCGCGGGTCTCCTGATGCCGCGCGCGCTCCTCATCGAGGCCCTTGACCACGTCCTGAATCTTCGCCCCGAACTCCGCCGAGATCCGCTCGATGCGGAGGTGGGCCGATTCCACGTCCTTCGCCAGCAGCTCGTTTTCGGCGCGGTGCTTCTGGCCGAGCGCCAGGAGCTCGTCCCGGCGCCGTTTCTCGGACTGCTGAAGCTCTTCCCTCCGCTTCTCCTCGGCCCGCGCGAGCTCCGCGAGTCTCTGGCGGTTCGCGGCTTCGAGGGCGGAGGCGCTCTTCTCCGAAGCCTGGCGCAGCACCCCCTGAGCTTCCGCGGCGGCCCGCTCCGCGCTCTCGCGGTAAGCATCGTGAATCGCCTGGGCATCCCGCTCTCGCTCCTCGCGGAATGACGCGAGAGCGCGCGAGTGGTTCGATTGCAGCTCCTTGATCTTGTCGCCGTACTTCGATTTGAGCTCGTCCGCGAGCTGGCTCCTCTGCTCCCGGAGCCGCCGCTCGAGCGCCTCGATCGAGGACGCGTGCTCGTGCTCCTGGCTCTCTCGCGCTTTCGCGTGCGCGGCTTTCAGCAACGCGATTCCGGCCTCGAGCTCCCGCCGCGCCTCGGCGTGTCGCATCTCGGCGTCGGCGATCTGTTTCCGGAGCGCCTTCTGGTCGTCGTCGTGCTTTCGCTCGTGGTCTTCGACCTCGTCGAAAAGGCGCTGGAGCTTCCCCTGCGCCGCCTCGAGCTCGGCTTTGAGCTCGGATACCTGCTCCTTACCGTGATCGAGGTCGCGCCGGGCCTCGAGGAGCTTCCTCGCGAGCTCGGTGAGCTTTGTCTTCACGACCGCGAACTGGGAGTCGCGGCGTCCGAGAGCCTCTTGAAGCGC
This sequence comes from Acidobacteriota bacterium, assembly GCA_036820975.1. Taxonomy (GTDB): domain Bacteria; phylum Acidobacteriota; class Vicinamibacteria; order Marinacidobacterales; family SMYC01; genus DAISKN01. The sequence goes on from DAISKN010000125.1 coordinate 8,734, forward strand.
CCGAAGGCGTTTGTCCTTCGCGGAGGCTTCCTCGCGGAGAACCAGGAAGTCACTGGAGAACGGCGAGCTCCTCGCGTCCCTGCGCGCGTGATCCAGCTCCTGTCGAAGGCTCTCGATCTCTTCCTCGAGCTCGGCGACTCTTTCCGGGGACACCTCGCCCGAGGACGTCGCGGTCCTGGGAACGCCGGCGAGCGACGACTCCTCGTCGAGGTCCGCGAGGATGGCGGTGGTCTCGGGGTCGAGGAACTCGGCGAGCCAGGGCTCGATCGTGCGGGCGGCTTTCGGCTCCTCCATCGGGTCGGCGGAGATCCGGGAGGCCGCCATCTGTGGGGGCGCGCTCGGGGACTTTTCCGGCGCCTCGGCGTCCTCGCGGCGCTCGGGGTCGGGCTCCGCTCGAGAAATCCCGAGGCGGGATTCGATCGCCTCACGAAGCTCGTCGTCGGTGAGGGAGCGCTTGTCGAGGTACGCCTCGGCGTGGACTTTCAGCTTCTCGTGGAGCTTCAGATCGGAGGCGGAGATGCTCGATGTGAGAAGCGCCACCGGGACCCGGCGGCGCGCTTTCTTGATCTTGCTGAAAAGGCCGTAGCCTTCCTTCTCGGGAAGATCCACGGCGATGAATACGGCCTCGGGAACCCTCCTCCCGAGGGCTTCCAGGATCCGGTCCTCTCCCTGGGCCGTTTCCACCCGGACTCCGAGCGTGGAAAGAAGGGAGGTCAGACGCTCGCGGAACGCTGCGTCTTCGTCGATGACCAGTACTGTTCGGTCCGACACCGCTCGCATGGGAGTGTAGATTTTTCGGGACTGAGACTAGGATACCAGACCAGCAAGGGAGGATCGAAAGATGATTCAATGGCTTCTGGCGGGCGCCGTCGCCGTCTCCACCTGGGACGTGACTCAGGCCCGGGGGACGAGCTACGAGATCGACTTCGAGACGGACGAAGGGACGTTCATGTCCGTGGACGTTTCCCCCGACGGCCGCTACCTGGTGTTCGACCTCCTCGCGCACGTCTACCGGGTCCCGGTCGGAGGAGGCTCCGCGGAATGTCTCACCGCCGACAGCGGAGTCGCCTTGAACTTCCATCCCCGGTACTCCCCCGACGGCCGATCCATCGCTTTCGTCTCCGACCGCGCCGGACAGAACAATCTCTGGATCATGGACGCCGACGGGCGCAACCCTCGTCCGGTGTTCCAGGAGCTGATGACCCGGGTGGTCGAGCCGGTCTGGACGCCGGACGGCGATTACATCGTGGTGTCGCGGCAGACCCTGGGACCACCGAGGACCGCCGGCACCACCGCAATGTGGAGCCAGACAAGACAGGAACGCCCTTTCGGGGCCGACCTGCGGGCCACCATCGTCAACCTCGTCTGCCGCTTCTACGAG
>DAISKN010000125.1:10124-12598 GCA_036820975.1 Acidobacteriota bacterium
CGGCGCCGTCATTCGCCGCAAGAGCACCGGCACCGATCTCTTCACCGCGACGATGGCCGGCATCTGGATGTACCACCGGGATGGCGGCGAGGGGATCGAGCTCGTGGGCAAGGACGTGCGGCGCGCGGGCGGGCCCTCGCTTTCTCCCGACGGCCGCCACCTCTATTATCAGTACTCGACCGCTTCGGGCGGCGAAGAAGTCGATCTCCTGCGCGGCGGCTTTCAGCTCAACCGCCTCGATCGCGAGACGGGAGAGACGATCGAGGTCACCGCGGGCGTTGCCCAACAGCAGTACCAGGGCTCGAGCGGCGGCGCCATCGCCCCCGAGTCGTCTCCCGACGGACGATTCCTCGCCTTCGCCCGCCGGATTCCGGGCGGCACGATTTCGTACAAAGGGCACCGCTTTGGACCGCGCAACGCCCTCTGGCTTCGCGATCTTCGCACTGGCGGCGAGCGCATCCTTCTCGACCCGATCGAGATGGACGCCGCCGAGGGCATGAAGACGCTTCGCGTCCTTCCCGGCTACGCCTTCTCCCGCGACGGAAAAGAGATCTTCCTCTCCCGCGGTGGACGGCTCGAGAGGCTCGACGTCGCGACCGGGGCGACCTCCACGATCCCTTTCACCGCGCGCGTGCGCCGGCCGGTCTCCGAGATGGCCTACGGAAAGATCAGCGTGAAGAGTGAAACGTTTCCCGTTCGCTTCACCCGATGGCCCTCGGTATCGCCCGACGGAACCAGGCTCGCGTTCACCGCCGCGGGGAAGATCTGGATCCAGGACCTGCCCGCGGGAACACCAAGGAGACTCTCGCCTCCCGCGTTCACGAGCTTCGAGCTCTCCCCGGCGTTCTCGCCCGATGGAAAGTGGATCGCGTTCACCAGCTGGGACGACACCGTGGGCGACCTCTTTCGGATCTCCGCCTCGGGAGGAGCGCCCGAGAAGCTGAGCCGGGAGACGGGTGAGTACCTTCATCCGGTTTGGTCGCCCGACGGCGCTTCGATCGTCGTCGCGCGCGGGTCGGGCGCGACCCAGCGCGGCCGTTCCTGGTCGAACAATCTCTGGTACGACCTCGTCCGGATTCCCGCAGCGGGCGGCGAGGCCGAGCTCATCGTGAAGACCAAGCGGCCCTTCAACGAAGGACGGCCCCTCATGCCGCGCCGGCAGATCGTGGCTCCCTCGTTCGGGCCCGAAGGCCGGGTGTTCTATCCCGAACAGAGCGGCATCAAGAGTGACACCGGGACCCAGGAACAGACCGCTCTCATCTCGGTGAAGCTCGACGGCTCGGACAAGAGAGTCCACATGACGCTCCCCTACGCCGACGAGGCTGTTCCGTCTCCCGACGGGAAATGGGTCGCGTTCTCCGAGGGCGACAACGTCTACCTGACGCCGCTTCCGTTCGCCGGCGCCGGGAAGGAGCCGCCTCACATCGACCGCAAGAAGCCCAAACTCCCCGTGACCCAACTGAGCTTCGAGGGCGGCCTCTTCCCCCGATGGCGGAGCGCGACGGTGCTCGATTTTGGAAGCGGGAGCCGCCACTTCGCGTACGACGTCTCTTCCAAGACCACGTCCACGACCGAGATCTCGCTCGAGCTTCCGCGAGCGCGCGCGCGAGGGACCATCGCGCTCACGGGAGCCCGGATCGTGACCCTCGACGACCGGCGCGTCGTCGAGCGGGGGACGGTCGTGGTCGAGGACGGCTGGATCCGTTGTGCCGGCACCGATTGCTCGACCGCTTCGGCGGACCGTGTGGTCGACGTCGACGGACGAACCATCATTCCCGGGCTCGTGGACATGCACGCGCACCACCATCGCGATCACACGGGAGTCACTCCGCGCCACAACTGGGAATCCGCCGTTTATCTCGCCTACGGCGTCACCACCACGCTCGACAACTCGATGTGGTCCCAGAACGTTTTCTCCGCCGCCGAGCTCGTCGAGGCGGGCGAGATGCTGGGGCCGCGCACGTTCTCGACCGGCGATCCGCTCTATTCCGGCGACGGCACTCGCCAGAACGAGATCTCGAGCTACGAAGTGGCGGAGCAGAACGTGGCCCGCCTCGCGTCCTGGGGCGCTCCGAGCATCAAGTCGTACCAGCAACCTCGTCGCGATCAGCGGCAATGGATCGCCGACGCGTCGCGCAAGCGCGGGTTGAAGGTTACCGGAGAAGGCGGCGATCTCGAGTACAACCTGAGCCTCATCCTCGACGGACAGACGGGCTGGGAGCATCCGCTCAGCTACGCCCCGATCTACTCCGACGTCGCCAAGTTCTTCGGGCGCGCGAAAGCGGTCTATTCCGCGACCTTCGTCGTCGGAGGTCCGGCGGTATGGAACGAGGAATATTTCTGGCAGGAGAGCGAGATCTGGAGGGACGAGAAGCAGCAGAGGTTTCTTCCCTGGCGCATGCTCGTCCCGCACACCCGTCGCCGTCCGCAGCGCCCTCTCACCGATTACAGCTACCCTCTCATCGCTCAGGGCC
>DAISKN010000126.1:0-8634 GCA_036820975.1 Acidobacteriota bacterium
GACCGCCTGCCGCCACTTGGGAGAGCGAAGCTTCAGATGGTCGGCGAGGTTTCGCCGCCGCACGACGTTGACCACGTCGTCTCCGAGCATGCTGGCCGACGTGTCGATCAGGACCAGAATGCGCCGTCCTCCCACTTTGAGGCCGGTCAGGTACTGCCGATCGCCGTCCCCCACGAAGGATCGCAGCCGATCCCCGGGGGTCTCCTCGGCGGGGGCCGCGGCCGAGAGGCGCTTGAACTCCTCTTCGAGCGTCTTGAGGTCGGTCTTGAGCTTGTTGACGTGCTCGCGCCTGGCGAGCGTCGAGGCCTCGTAGGTGGCGAGCTCTTCCTGCACCTCGGTCAGCGCCTCGATGAGCCGGCGCGAGAGTCCCGACGCCAGGACGGTTTCGCGCTCGGTTTCCCTCGCGGTGTTCCGCAGTTCCACCAGGTTCTGGTGGCCTTCGAGCACCTCGTCCTCCAGCCTGTCGACCTCGCCGCGAAGGTCCACCGTCACCGGTCGATGACTCCCGTCGAAGACCGCGTTGAGGATCGTGAACACCAGGATCACCGCGCCGAATCCGCAGCAGATCACGTCGAGAAACGAGAGGCTGAAGAACTCGACCTTCCGTCGACGCATCAGCTTCGGACCTCGATGAGCTGGACCTCGATGCCCGGTGTTCCGAGGCGGAGGCGATCTCCGGCCTTGAGAACGGCCATGCCGTCCACGCGCCTGCCGTTGAGGTACGAACCGTAGCGGCTGTGATCCTCCGCCACCAGCCTTCCTTCGATCCGCCGCAGGCTGACGTGGCGGCGGGAGATTCCCGCGACGGCCCCCGACAGGTTCAGACCCCGGGAGCCTTCGGGGATGGCAACTCCCATGAGGAACGGCGCGGGGTCGATGGGGTGCGCGACTCCCTCCCAGAGTACGTGCGTCGGGGGCCGGTCCGTCCCGTCGCGCAGAATGTCGGGAGACGGCGTCGCGGCTGCCAGGTCGGCTCCCGGATCCTCGAGCGGGAGAGAGAGCACGAAGGGGATGGCGCCGTCGTTTCCCCCGCGATGCGGGAGATGGTTGCGATGCTGGAGAACGCTCTGCGCCGCGATCCCCGGGGGAAGGGGCACGACGTTGGTCGAGATCTCTCTCGCAAGCCTCTCGGCGAAGCCCGGAAGAGCGGCCAGACGCGAAGAGATGCGCAGAATCGGCGCGTCCCCGGTGGCGAGAGCGCGGGCGAGCTCGATGAGGCTTCGATAGACGAAGGAGGCGGCCTCCGCCATCTCCTCTCTTCCAATCTCGATCGAATGCTCGCGATGGGCCGATTCGAGCATCATGAGCCCCGTCTCGTTCTCGCGCAGCGAGTCGAGAAGGCTCGGCATCGAATCGTAGAGACGCTGCTCGGTGGGCCCGGAGTGCAGGGGGTCGAAACGCGTTTCCTTGACGAATTTCTCCGAAAGGAATGAAGCCCAGTCGTTCAGGAGGGGGATGAGCCCGACGTCCTCCTCGCTCCGGACCTCTCCGCGGTAGAGCCGTTCGGCCCGGGTGATCCGGACCGCCGTCGCTCGATGCAGGTGGATATCGAGATGGATCGCCGAGTCGCCCGCGACGCCCAGCGCCGCCGCGAGTGTCGAGTCGACCATTCCGGTCACGGGAATGCCGCAGGCCCGCGAGATCCCGAGGAGGAGCCCGAGCTCGCCGTCCGAGTACCAGGGCGGCACCAGAAGAATGGCGCGGTCGATCCCTTCTTTCGCTGCGTTCCAGACGGAGCTCAAGTGCGCGTGCGCGAGATCGGCGTGGCTCAGCTCCCGGGGAAACGGCTCCCGGAGCGGAGCCCGGTCGAGCTGGTCCCAGAATCTCGTGCAGCAGTGCCTCGGGAGGAGCCGCGCCTTGCGAACCGCCGCCCAACCGGTCGTGAGCCCTTCCCGCCTGCCAAGTCCTCCCACGTCGTACAGCGCGTAGCCTGGGCTCGCCGCTTCCGGATCCTCGGCGCCCTCGCGGAGCGCGGCCACCCCGGCGTCGTCGATCTGGATCGCGGCGGTTGCCATGTCTCCTCAGGAGACCCGGAGGTGCTGGATCAGGTGCTCGTCGACATAGGTCTCGGTATCCAGCACCAGCCGCTCCTGATGGAGCTGGAGCTGGTGGATGAGGAACATGAGCACCAGGCCGAGGAGGAGAGCGATGAGGGTGGAGTTGAAGGCCGTGCCCAGGTTCTCGGTGACCCCGCTGATGTCGCCCTCGACCGCCCTCTGCGCCTGCGCCAGGGCGAGACCGATGCCGCGCACGGTGCCGATGAACCCGAGGGAGGGGATGGCCCAGGCAATGTAGCGGATCATGGAGAGCTCGGAGTCCAGCCTCTCGGCCTCGGACTCACAGACGGTGTGCGCCGTGGTCGAGACGTCCTGGATGTCGCGAGTGGCGGCGAAGCGGTGGAGCGCGGAGAGAATGGAGCGAGGAAGGAGCAGGCGCTGCTGCGCCGGCGGCAGGGCCTGAATGGGGCGCGCGTACTCCCTCACGTCCTCGGGAAGGATTCTCGTGCCCGGCGCCACGGGAATGAGCTCCATCTCGAGGAGCCTTCGCTCCCGGAGCGCCAAAACCCCCTTGTAGCCCATGATGGCGAGGGCCCAGGCCATGAGGACGAAGCAGGACTCCTGCTCGTAGTCCCGGATGACGACCCAGAACGAGGGCTCGGGCACATAGTCGGGATCGGCCTGCACCTGCGCGCGCTGCTCGGCGAAGATCGCCTGGGTCTTGGGCCAGACGACGGCGACGTAGAACGCGTGGATGACGATTGCGGCGATGAGTAGCGACAGCGTCTGGTAGACGAACTCGACGGGGTAGGTCTTCCTCATGCTAGATGTCTACCGGGAAGGAGACCGCGCTGTCGGCGGGCACCTTCTCCGTGGGCTCGAACTCTTCGAGCTCGGGCTCTTCCTCTGGCGGCGCCTGTTGAGCCGACGCGGCCCAGAGACCTCCCGCGAGAAGCGCGGACAAAAGGAGCGCGTAGAACAGCCATCGTTTCATTCCACCCACCTCGCGATTCGGAACCCGACGTCGGGTCGGGGCTCTTTTCCGTAGTCTCGAAACGTGAGCCGCAGCTGGGTCGCGCTTCCGTGGAGATAGCTCGCCCCCCGGATGACGTGGAACTCGCCCGCCGGAGGTCCGACCGGATCGGCCGCGGTGGCCGGGGGAGCCATCTCATAGTGATCCGTGACCCACTCCGCGACGTTGCCACCGAGATTGTAGAGCCCCAGGGCGTTCGCGGCGAAGCTGTCGACGGGCGCGGTCGCGGGAAAGGAATCGTTGAAGCTCGGGATCGTGGTTGCGACCATTCCTTCGGCCGACTCGTCGGCGAAGTTCCCCGCGCCGGCGGGCACCGGCAGAGATTCTCCCCACGGGTACTTGGAAGCGGTCCCGCCCGCGTACCGCGCGGAAAGCTCCCACTCCGCCTCGGTCGGAAGGCGATACCCGGTCGTGGGAGGGGAAGCGAGAACGTGGACCCCGCCGCTCGCGACATAGGCCGGCGGGAGCGACTCCTTCTCGCTCAGCCAGTTGCAGTAGGCGGCCGCGTCGTCCCAGCTCACCCGCACGACGGGATGGTGATCGGTCTCGAGGCTGTGCCCCGAGACCGCGCCCGAGCGATGCCCCGCGCGGAACTCGCGGAACTCGCGGTTCGTCACCTCGCGGGCGCCGATTGCGAACGCGCGGGTGATCTCGATTTCACGGAGCCCCTCGTTCGCTCGCCGGCCCGGCTCCCGCCTCGAGGCTCCCATCTGGAACCGGCGGGGCTTCACCAGAACCAGCTCGTGACCCGAAGGGCTCGAGACGGTCTTCAGGGGGGGCTTCGCCCCCTCGGCTTGCTTCTTCACGGCGACGCTCACCAGCGTGGCTTCGATCGTCTGCGGAAAGCCGGGACGCGGCGTGATCTCGACAGCGTAGCTCTCGTAGCCTTCCTTGCGAATCTCGATGCGATGGGCGATCGCGGGAAGGTGAAGGACCTGGCGCGCGGCGCCTTTCCTTTCACCGTTCACGTAGAGATCCGCATCGGGCGGGTTGGCGGCGACCTCGACCTCGCCGAGGCGGGGCGCGAGGTCCACGAGGAGCGCTTCGCGGCTTCCCGCGGCGACTTCGACTTCCCGGGTGTCCATCTCGTAGCCTTCCCGGGAGACCGTGAGAACGTGAGGCGCGTCCGGTGCCAGGGGAAGCTCGAGGGGAGTGAGCCCGCGGTAGACGCCGTCCAGGGTGACGCTCGCTCCATCGGGCCGGCTCGAAAGCGTGAGAAGTCCGTCGGCGGGAGACAGCGCCCCGATGGCGACGGTCAGGGGCTCCCCTCCGACGACTCGGATGCGGCCTCGCTGCGGCTTCCGCGCGGGCAGGAGCGCCTCGTAACCGTGCTCACCCTCGGGAAGCTCGACGCTCACGGGCGTCGGTCCGTAGCTCTCTCTTCCTACCCGCACCGTGGCCCCCGCGGGCTCGGACACGAAAGTGACGACCGCCCAGAGAGGGGCGAGCTCGACCTCGAGAGTCGCCACGGCCCCCCCGCCCTCGATGACGACGCGCGTCTGGAACTCGCGATACTTCTCGGCGCGCACCACCACTTCGTGCTCGCCCGCGGAGATCTCGATCCGGGCAAGGGGTGTCGAGCCGATGCTTTGTCCGTCGACTAGAACGGTCGCGCCGTTCTCCGGCTTCGTCGAGACGACGAGAAGGCCCGGGAGTTTCTCGAGCGCGAAGCGGAACGTCGCCTCGGTGTCTCCGACCTCGAATTCCTGCTCGAGCCTTCGATATCCCTCTTTCTCCGCGACCACGCGATAGGTTCCCGGCCGAAGGAGGAATCTTCCCCGAAACACGAAGTCGAGCGCCGTGCCTTCGACGTTCATCCGGTCCGGCACCGGATCGATCTCGATCGAAACCGGACGCGCGCTGAACACGTAAGCCGCCACGATGCCGAGGAGGACGAGGCTCCCGAGGAACAGGAAGGCGGGGACCCGCGGCCCCCGTCCATGAGCCTCGAGCTTCTTCAGGTTCTTGGGCTCGAAGGCCACCGGCTTTACCTCTTCCGGTGCGGTGGATCGTCGGGAGCGGGGTTCCGCCTCCGCACGTACGCGAAGCCCGAGAGCCCCCGGTTTCTGCACCACCTCGAGCGCGACGGCGCCGATGCGAACCACGTCGCCCGGCGAAAGCCAGTAGGAGCCCGTGACGGCGGTTCCATTGACCATGACTCTGGCGCCTTCGGGCTCGACGAACATCTCGCCGCTCGAGAGTCCCAGGCGCGCGAGGGGCTCGCTCGAGGCCTCCTCGAAAGCGAATGGAAGGTGGATATCGATATCCGACTCGCGTCCCCCGATCGTGAGGGGAAAGCGCCGCGCGTCGAACTGCTTCAGGCTCTTTCCGTCCTCGACGAAGAACTCCATGGATCAGATCGCCTCTTCGCAGCGCACCTGGATCGGCGCGAGCGGCTTTCCCGGCTCGACGGTGAACTCCACCCTCACGTCGCGAAAGCCCGCGCGGCTGCCGACGGCGACGTAGCGGCCGGGGCGGATCTCGAGGGTCCTCCGGTCGAACTTCCCGAGGCGCCCGACACGATTCAGGGTTACGTCGGTCAGAGTGTCGGAGAGGATCTGCACTTCCATCGGCCGGGAGTAGGACGCGATCAGCTCGTCGAGCTTCGCGATCGCCTCCTTCCGCTTCGGGCCTCCCCAGTCGACGCCTTTCGCTTCGTCGAGAATGCGTGACGCTTCCTCCAGGGCGGGGGCATCCGAGAGCCGTTCGGGGTGACCGATCTGAAAGTCCAGCTTCTCCTGCAGGAGCGCGCGCGCAGCGCTCCTCTTCTTCCCCTCACGCGCGAACCGAAGGCTTCCGTCCAGGGCGAGTGCCGAGTCGTACTCGGCCTCGGCGGCGCGCCAGCTCTCGAGGCGCTCGTGCTCGAGGCCGCGATCGCGATGGCCCGCGATGGCGAGATTGCGCAGGCCCTCCTCCGCCTGGGAGAGTCCGCTCGCGGCGTCGGGCGCCGCCGGTCGAAGCGCCCGCGCTCGCAGGAAAGCGTCACGGGCCAGGGCGTAGTCCTCGCGCTTCATGGCCTCGAGCGCCTCGGTCATGACGGCGGCGAACCCGTCGTCCGGCGCCTCGACGGGCGGGGAGAGATCCGGAGTCAAGTCGATCTCCGGTGCCGGCGCGGGAGTCACCTCGTCTTCTTCCTCCTCCTCGACCTCGATCGGCGGCGGAGGCCATTCCTCGGGCGGGGGCCCGGGAATCGCCTCGGGGAGGGACGACGCCTGAACGCTCGGCGGCGCCTCCGGCGCCGGGCGCTCGCTCACCCAACGCGGCAGGAGCGTGAAAACGGCGGCTCCAGCGGCAAGGATCAGGGCGAACGCCGACCAGGTCTTCCATCCCACTCGGCTTTGCATCGGACTCGAAGCTACTGCGGGGGAGGGCTCACCACGGTGTTGGGGTCGATGGCGATGCCGGTCTCCGCCGCGAAGAGGTCTCTCAGGATCTGCCGCCAGCTCGCGTACTGGGTCTCGACGGAGCCTTTCAGCCGCAGAACTTCGCCCTCGACGTCGAAGAGTAGCTCCTGCACCTCGGAGTCGAAGGAGCCCGCGAGCTCTTTCAGCGCTTCGCGATGCATCTGGGTCTGCGCGGATTTGTCCAGGCCGTCCATGATCGCGACCATCCCGCCGAGGACGGCGACCTCACCCACGTTCGACCACTCCCTGCCTTCCCGCGACGCCATGATGCCTCCGAAAATGGCGGCCGCCCCCAGAATCTTCCGCCACTTCGCGGCGCGGTTGAGCTCGTCGAGGGCCATCTGCTCTTCGTAGCTGGCGGAGCGCCATCCGCGGTAGGGCACTTCCATCTTCGCGTACAGATCGGCGTAGTACTCGTTCAGGGTATCGACGAACATGTGGTCGCGCTCGCGGATCTCGGAGACCCGCGCCATCATCGGGTCGCCGTCGGCGGGAAGCCGGGCGGGGGAGTACTTGCCTTTCTTTACGGCGAGATAGCTCGAAAACGCCGCGGGCGCGAGGTCGTTCGCGAACTTCAGCTCCGAGACTCTGCGGATCTCGGCGAAGTCCTCGGGGTCGAGGTCGCTCCTCTTCTTCAGGAGATCGTTGGCGATGCGGTTGTAGAGGCTCTGGAACGGCTCGTCGGTCGCGTCCTCCTCGTAGCCCAGAGGGTCCGCTTCCTGCTTGTAGCGCTTGCTGAGCCAGCTCCTTCCCGTCGCGTCGAAAACGACGACGTCGATCTCGAGCTTCTTTCCCGTCGAGCTCACGATGGCGCCTTCGACGATCACATCGACGCTGGTGGCGGAGGGCACCATGCGCACCGCCCCCCAGTACCCCGTCGACTCGAGCGTCCGCTTCAGGTTCATGGGAATCCAGCGGGCTTCGGACTTGCGGATCTCCTCGAAAACACCTTTCTCCTCGAGGACGAACCGGGTGTACTCGTCCTCGGGAATGCCGGAGTCGAAGACATGGACGCCGACGTCGAGCAGTCGATCCTCGGGGACCTCCTGCACCGCTTGAAGCGCCTCGACGGGCTCATCATCCAGGGCGAGAGCCGCAGGTGGAACCGACAGCAGCGCCAGTGCAGACGAGAGAACCGCAACCCTCACCGTCTTGGTCATGACCCCCTCCCGAATCATCCTTCGGTCTCCTTCTTCTTCTCTCCGAACTTGTACGCGCGATACTCGTCCCAGAGCCTCTCCCGAAGCTCGGGGTCCTCTTCCTTCATCGCCGCTTCGCGGAGCTGCCGGGCGACGATGTCGTCGTCTCTGCCGTCGCCGACGTCCGCGGGAACCCGTCCGTTCGACACTTCGCCGGTCTCGCTCTCGGCCTCCGGAGCGTCTCCGTCCCGGGCGACTTCCTCGCCGGTAGCCTCGTCGGGGGAGTCGCCCGTTCCCTCGGCGGTCGCTCCTGCGGTCCCTTCGCTGCCTTCGTTACCGCCGCCGCCTTCTTCCCCCGCGCCGCCTTCTTCGCCGGTCCCTTCTCCACCGCCGCCCGGAGCCGTGCCGGCGCCAGCGCCGCCCCCAGCCGCTCCCGCCGCTTCACGCCTCTGCTCCAGAATCTCCTGTTCCCGGAGGATCAATGCGTCGAACTCCGAGAGCGAGGAGTCGAGCTTGCGGTCGAGCCCCTCCCGGCGCTCCTCCGTCGTCTCGACCTGGGTCAGCTCCGGTGCGGGCGAAGCCGTCTCGTCCTTCTTCCGGGCCTCTTCCGAACCCGATTCCTGAGCGCCGGCGGCGAGCGGCTGCAGCAGGACCACCAGCAGAGCCAGGAGCTTGGAAAGCAGGCGTTCTCTTGTCATTCGATTCGAGCCCCGGAACCTATGGGGGAAAGTCCTCTACGAGTCGTTCCTTCATGGTAACCCATGTGCAAAAGGAGGGCCAAAACCATTCTCCGGCGAGCGCGCGAGCGCTCCCGCAAATCCCGCAATTTGCTGGCGTTCTGTCGTTCTCGCCCGTCGGTGCCCGCTTGTGTATCATGACCCCTCGTTCCAGCCGATCGGCTCGAGGACGGGGCGTCCGCTCGTGTGGACAGGCCGCCAGCTCGACCCGGCCTTGAAGGAACCGACGACGAATGCTCGAGCTCATCCCTCCGGAGCTGGTTCTCCTCGGAAGCGCCGTCGTGGTTCTGGCGACCGTCGTGGCGGCGGTTCACGCGGCTCTAT
>DAISKN010000126.1:8644-12559 GCA_036820975.1 Acidobacteriota bacterium
TTCGGTGCGTCGGTGGGGACGATTTCGGTTGCCGCCGCCATCGGCTGGGTCGCGGTCATCATCCTGGTGCCGCTCGTCGGCTCCCTCCTCTATTACCTGATCGGCATCAACCGCATACGGAGGAGGGCGGTCGCGCTGAGACGCGAGCACGAGCGGACGATGCTGCCTCTTCCCCCGGGATGGCTCCGTCCGGCGGAGGTCACGGCGATACTCGGGGGAAACGCGGACGCCGCGGCGGTCGCCAGCCTGGTGGAGAAGATCACGAGTCTGCCGCTCCTGGACGGCAATCGCGTCCGCCCCCTGATCAACGGGGACGAAGCCTACCCCGCGATGCTCGAGGCGATCGCCGCTGCCGAGAGGTCCATCTCGATGATGACCTATATCTTCGACAACGACCGATGGGGAAGGCTCTTCGCCGAGGCGCTCTGCGCCGCGCGGGCTCGCGGGGTCGAAGTAAGGGTGCTCATCGACGCCCTGGGATCCCGGTACTCGAGACCGCCCGTGACTCGTTTGCTGAGAGAGCGGGGGGTTCCGGCGGCGCTGTTCCTGCCTGCCCGGTTCTCGACGGTTCTCATTCCTTCATTCAACCTGCGCAATCACCGCAAGGTCATGGTGGTCGACGGGCGCATCGGCTTCACCGGCGGCATGAACATCCGCGAGGGCTTCGTTCTCGCCGAGAAGCCGAAGTACCCGGGACTCGACCTCCATTTCCAGGTGGAGGGGCCGGTGGTTCGCGATCTTCAGGAGATCTTCGCCGAGGACTGGGAGTTCACCACTTCGGAGTCGCTCTGGGGCCAGGACTGGTTCCCTCGTCTTTCGCCTGCGGGGAACTCGATCGCCCGGGGAATCGCCGATGGGCCGGACGACGACCTCGACGTGCTCACGTTCACGCTTCTCGGCGCTCTCGCGAGCGCGCGACGGTCTATCCGGATCGTGACGCCGTATTTCCTTCCCGACCAACCCCTGATTTACGCCCTCAACGCCGCGGCGCTCGGCGGGCTCGAGGTGGACATCGTGATCCCCGAGAACGGAAACCTGAGGCTCGTCACCTGGGCGATGTGGGGTCAGATCTCCCAGGTGCTTCGTCACGACTGCCGGGTTTGGCTCTCGCCCGGAAGTCCCTTCGATCACTCGAAGATCGCGGTGATGGACGACTACTGGACGCTCTTCGGCTCCACCAACTGGGACCCGAGGAGCCTCAAGCTCAACTTCGAGTTCAACGTCGAATGCTACGATCGGGAGCTCGCGCGCCGGATGAACGCGCTCGTGGACGCCAAGATCGCGGCGGCCCGGCGGCTGACGCTCGGAGAAATGGAGAAGCGAAGCGTCGCCCTCCGCCTTCGCGACGGAGCGGCGCGGCTCCTCACGCCCTACCTGTGAGCTCCTTCAGTATGACGTCGGAGGTCGCGGCGACCTCGTCGCGGCCGAGCATCTTCTCCCGAATCTCGGCGGCGGCCTTGCGGACCGCTTCCGACGCGGTGAGCTCGTCGAGCGTCGCGGCGACGGCGGGAGCCTGATAGCGCGCGGGCGTAAGCGTCCGGGCGGCGCCGATCCGCTCCAGGCGATGGGCGTTGTCGAACTGGTCGTAGGCGAGCGGGCGCACGAGCTGGGGAACCCCGGCGGCGAGCGCCTGGCTCGAGGTCCCGATGCCCCCGTGGTGCACCAGGGCGCGCACACGGGGAAAGGCGAGAGAGAACGGAAGGAAGTCGAAATGGCGCACGTTCTCCGGCAGCTCTCGAGGTATCTGCTCGGGGTACCGCGTCAGGAAAATGCCGTCGATGCCGGCAAGCCGGCAGGCTTCCGCGGACTCCTCGAAGAACTTCGTCTCCGTCGTCGCCGCGCTGCCGGCGGTGAAGATCACCGGGCGCTTCGCCGAGTCGAGAAATCTCGCCGCCTCGTCGGAGAGCGTCTCGCCCGATTTCGATCCGTCCTCGAGGGGAAACCCCGTGAGGTGGACGTTTCCCGCCCAATCGCGCTGCCTCTCGGCGAACCACGGGGGAAAGAGGCCGATGACGACGTTCGCCTGGTGCATCCAGTCGCCGAACAAGCTCCTCACCGGAGGGAGGCTGAGCCCGGCGCGAAAACGGTTGAACCCCGGACAGAACGTGGGATCGACCACCAGGCGGTCCATGATCCAGAAGAGCGCACGGTTCACGAACGCCGGAAGCTTCTCCAGAAGACCGGACTCCTCGAAACGGGGCGGAGCGATCGCGGATCGGAAGATCGAGGGCGCGAGGTGCGCGGTGGCGGTGGGAACGCCGCGGGTCTCCTGGAACAGCCGCGCCGCGAAGGCGAGGGTCGAACCGAGGACGATCGTGTCTCCGTTGACGATTTGCTCGTCCATCCGTCGGTAGACCTCCGGGAGGTACTCGAGGTTCGCCTGCGCGATGAGCCGGATTCCTTTCCTTGGATGAAACGCGTCGGGGTGGCGGATCACCGCTTCGTACGCTTCGGGCGACCCGATGCCGACGGCGGTGAGCCCCGAGCGCTCGACCAGTGGGGTGAAGTACGAGCTCGCGAAGAAGCGGACGTCGTGCCCCCGGCTCTTCAGATCGCGCCCGATGGCGACGAAAGGATAGATGTCTCCGTAGCTGCCTGTGGCCGCGATGAGAACGCGCATCGAGAAGGTAGGGCGCGGCAGAACCCTAGGGCTTCGAGAACTGCGCCGCCTTCGCTTTCAGGCGCTCGGCTTGCCGCTTCACGTCGATGACGAACCGGATGTGCTCCGCTCTGCCTACCACCTCGATCTCGTCGCGGACCTCCGCCTCGACCCTCACCTTGCGTCCCTCGACGCTCTTGACCTCGAGGTGGATCGCAACCCACTGTCCCGGAGGCGTGGGGGCGAGGTGGTCGACGGCGATGCGGATGCCGAGCGAGCTCTCTCCCTCGTCGAGGTGCTCCTGGAGGAGCTTCAAGGAAGCGTACTCGACGTCTTTCACCATCGAGGGAGTGCTGTAGACCCGAAGCTCGTCGCCGAGAAATCCGATGGTGCGCGGCGGATCGATCTCGATGCGCTCGACGCGCCGGAGCCCGGGGACCAGGGTGGACTTCATCGATGCGGCACCGTGAGGGATCGATGTAGCATGGGGACCGGGCAGCTCGAACGGGAGGTCACGATGTCCATACCCTCACATATTATCGACTTCCTGGACGCGAAAGGCGTTCCCTACCAGCGTTTGACCCACGGACAGGAGTTCACCGCTCCCCGCGTGGCCGAGTCGCAGCACGTGAGCGGCAAAGAGCTCGCGAAGAGCGTTCTCGTCGTGGTGGACGACTCCCTGGTGATGGCCGTCATTCCGGCGAACGAGCGCCTCGATCTGGAAAAGCTGGCCCACCTGGTCGGGGCCGCGAGCTTCCGCCTGGCGAGGGAGAGCGAGTTCGAAGAGCGCTTCGCCCCCTGCGAGGTCGGCGCCGAGCCTCCTCTGGGGAGCCTGTACCGGGTTCCGGTGTGGCTCGACGCTTCGTTCGAGGATCATCCCACGATCACCTTCAACGCCGGGACCCACACCGACACGATCCAGATGACCCTGTCGGACTACGAGGGGCTCGAGCATCCCACCATCGGACGCCTGGTGGAGCTGCGGTTCGGACGTTGATTCGTTTCGTCAGGTCAGCGCCGCGCCGATGCCGATGAGACTTCCAAAGACGAAGACCGTCGCCATGTAGGCCACCCATCCGATGACGCACACCAGGATGGCCTTCTCCGTCTTCTGGTAGTCCAGAGCGGCGCGGACCGCAATCACCATGCAGACGAGCTGCCAGATCATGACTCCGATGCGAACCAGCATGCCCAGAATCGGAATGATGCCGAGGACATTGAAGACGCCGGGCGATGCCGCGAAGCCCATGGTGCGCAGCAGCTGCCCGAGGTCGGCTTTGGTCTGTGGCTCGGGCATGACCTTCGTGCCGACGAGG
>DAISKN010000127.1:0-10591 GCA_036820975.1 Acidobacteriota bacterium
GCGTCGCGTTCAACGGTTTCTTGATGCGTCGCCGCCGGGCCGCGATGGCGATCCCTTCCAGCAGGGCGAGGACGTCGTCGATTTCTCGGCGGGCGAGCCCGACTTCCCGACGCCGGAGCACATCAAGAAGGCGGGGGAGGCGGCGATCGCCTCGAACTTCACCCGCTACACGCCGAACGCGGGCATCCCCGAGTTGAAGAAGGCGGTCGCCGATCGGTACCGGGAGGACTACGGGCTCGACTTCGAGGCCTCGGGAGTCATCATCTCGAGCGGCGGAAAGCACGCCCTTCTGAACCTCATGCTGGCGGTGGTCGAGCCCGGGGACGAGGTGGTCATCCCCACTCCTTACTGGATGACGTTCTCGGAGCAGGTGCGCCTCGCGGGCGGCGACCCCATTCTCGTTCCCACCTCCGAGGAGAGCGGCTTTCGGATGACCGCGGACGTAATCGCGCCGGCGCTCTCGGACAAGACGCGCATCCTTCTCGTGAACGTTCCCTCGAACCCGACGGGCGCGGTCATCGGAGACGAAGAGCTGCGCCGTCTCGGCGATCTCGTCCGCGATCGCGACCTGTTCTTCCTCTGGGACGATACTTACGCCCGCCTCATGTTCGAACCGCCTCCGGTCGAAGCGCTGCGCTACCTCCAGAGGCTTCTCGGCGATCGATTCATCGTCGCCGGGACCGCGTCCAAGGCCTATGCCATGACCGGGTGGAGGATCGGCTGGGCGATGGGGTCGAAGGAGCTCATCGACGCCTGCGCTTCGCTGCAGAGCCACATGACCTCGAACGCGAGCTCCATCGCGCAAAAGGCCTGCCTGGAGGCCGTCCGCTCCGACCAGGGGCCGCTCGCGTCGATGATCGCCGAGTACAAGTGGCGCGCGGCGCGGCTGCGCGCGGGCCTTCTCGAGAGCCCGAAGATCCGCTGCACGGCTCCGGGAGGCGGGTTCTACCTCTTCCCCAACGTCTCGGGCTACCTCCGCCGCGGCGAGACCACGACCGATCTCGCGGCGGCGCTCCTGAAGGAGGAGCGGGTGGCGGTCGTGCCCGGTCCCGCCTTCGGCTGCGAGGGACACCTGCGGGTGAGCTTCGCGACTTCGCGCGAGCGCATCGAAGAAGGCATCACTCGTCTGAAGCGCTTCTTCCAGAAGCGCCCGTGAAGAAGTGAAGACACTCTCCGCCGTCCTCGTCAGCCTGCAGAATCCGAGAGAGAAGTTCTGGGGAGTGGTTCTTTCCATTCGGGCGAACGGCATTACCGTGCGGGGCATCGACCTGAACTCCTTTGACGACTGGAGCCGCGGCGTCGCCAAGGGCGAGGGGGACATGGGGCTCTCCACGACCTTCTTCCCCATCCACCGGGTGGAGAAGATCACCCTGGACGAGACCGTCGGAAACGTCCTCTCTCTCGCCGAGACCTTCGAGGCTCGCGTGGGACTGGATGTCTTGAGTTTTCTCGGCCTCAAGCGCCGAGACCCGCACGACTCCAAGATGCAGTAGTCCCGCTCCCCGTAGCTACAATATCTTGACTCCTCCAGGGCCCGGTGCTACGTTTCGCCTCTTCGAAAGAATAAAAAATAAGGAGGCGATCGATGCTTTTGAAGGGGTGGCTCGGGGGCACTCTGCTTTTTCTTGCGAGCTCGGCGGCGGCTCAAGGAATCATATTTCCGAGCACGGGCGCGAGGCACCGCGCGATGGCGGGTGCCTCGACCGCGGCTCCGGTAGACGCCGCCGGCGCGACGTACTGGAATCCGGCGGCGATGGCGGCGATGGAAGACGGCGAGGTCTTCGTCGGAGTGGATTTTCTGTACGCCAATACGTTTCTCGACTCCGCCGTCGAAGCGACGGGGGCCTTCGGGAGCAACCGCAGCGACAGCGGGCTTTCGGGAGCGCCGTCGTTCGCCGTCGTGACGCGGCCGGAGAACTCCTCGTTCACCTACGGCGTCGGAGTGTTCGGAATCGTGGGGCGCACCATCGACTTTCCCGGGAGCGAGTTCAACCCGGTGCTCAAGCCCTACGACCCGCCGAACTCCTTCGGATTCGGGCCGGTGTCTTCGCGGACCTCAGGCCTCACGATAGCGCCCATGATGTCGAAGCAGCTCACCGACGTCATCGCGGTCGGCGTCGGCGCCCAGGTGACCTCGCTCTCCATCGGGGTCGACCCGGCCTTCTTCGCCGACCGCCTTCCGAGCGGAATCTTTCCCCCGGCGACCCAGGGCCGCGCCTACTGGGGCTTCGGCTATCAGGCCGGAGTGCTCCTCACCCCCTCCGAGCTCTGGAACTTCGGCGCGTCCTTCAAGAGCCGGCAGTTCTTCGAGAGCTTCGACTTCAACTCGAAGGACGGGCGCGGCAGACCGATCTCTCTGTCCCAGGAGCTGTCCTTCCCCTGGATTCTCTCGTTCGGGGCCGCCTACGAGGGCATCGAGAAGACCCTGGTGGCGGTCGACTTCCGCCACCTGGCCTACGACAACACCAAGTTCTTCGGCGAGCCTCCCGCGGAGGGCGGCCTCGGTTGGGACAGCATCTGGGCGCTGGCGGTCGGCTTCGAGCGGCAGGTGAACGACATGATCGCCGTCCAGGGCGGCTTCTCGATGAACGGAGACCCCATTCCCGACGCGGCCACGCTGCTGAACATCCAGTTCCCCGCAATCAACAAATTCTCCATCTCCGGGGGAACGTCGGTGGCCTTGACCGACAGGGTCGATATCACCGGGAGCGTCGTCTACGGGTTTCCGCACACGAACCAGGGCACGATCCTCCAGATTCCCGGGACGTTGATCGAGCTCCGGCAGGACCTGTACACCTTCAGCCTGGGGCTTACATTCGGGCTCTAGCCCCAGGGCGCGGAAAAGACGGGGAAGAACGCAAGGGCGCAAGGGGGCAAAGGCGCAAAGAAGAAATGGGATTCCTTTTGCGTCTTCGCGAGATTGCGTTGAAAGGGAAACTGGCGAGGTCCCGCTCGCGGTGGTAGACTAAGCGTTTTCTGGCGAGAGCCCCTCGACGGAATTTGTTTCGTCACATCCCGCGAACAGGAGTCCCATGAGCAACAGTACGAGCGCGCCCGAAGGCGGGCGCATCCGCATCGAAAAAGGCGTCCTGACGGTGCCGGACAACCCGGTGCTCCCGTACATCGAAGGAGACGGAACCGGACGCGATATCTGGCGCGCGAGCCAGCGGGTTTTCGACGCCGCGGTGAAGAAGGCCTACGGCGGAAAGCGCGTCGTGAAGTGGTACGAGGTCCTCGCGGGGGAGAAGGCGTTCAACCAGACTGGCAACTGGCTCCCGGAGGAGACGCTCGCCGCCTTTCGCGAGTACCTGGTCGGGATCAAGGGGCCGCTGACGACCCCCATCGGCGGCGGGATCCGTTCCCTCAACGTCGCCCTGCGCCAGGAGCTCGACCTCTACGTCTGCCTCCGCCCGGTGAAGTGGTATCAGGGTGTTCCGAGCCCGGTGAAGAGGCCGCAGGACGTGGACATGGTGATCTTCCGCGAGAACACGGAGGACATCTACGCCGGTATCGAGTACGCGGCGGAAACCGCCGACGTCAAGAAGGTCATCGCGTTTCTCCAGAAGGAGATGAACGTCAGGAAGATCCGATTTCCCGACACCAGCGGAATTGGAATCAAGGCGGTGAGCCGGGAAGGCACGGAGCGGCTGGTGCGCGCCGCGATCCGCTACGCCCTCGATCACAAACGCAAGAGCGTCGCCCTGGTCCACAAGGGCAACATCATGAAGTTCACCGAGGGCGCGTTTCGCGACTGGGGCTATGCCATCGCCGCCCGTGAGTTCCGCAACGAGACCGTGAGCGAGCGCGAGAGCTGGATCCTGGGAAACCGCGAGGACTCGCCCAAGATCTCGATCGAGGACAACGCCCGCGCCATCGAGCCCGGCTACGACCTGATGACCCCGGATCGCAAGAAGGAGGTTCTCGAGGAGGTCGATGCCTGCCTGAAGTCGCTCTGGGAGAGCCACGGTTCCGGCAAGTGGAAGTCGAAGCTCCTCATCAAGGACTCCATCGCCGACATCACGCTCCAGCAGGTCCTCACGCGGGCGACGAGCTTCGACGTCATCGCCACCATGAACCTCAACGGCGACTACCTCTCGGACGCCCTCGCCGCCCAGGTCGGCGGCATCGGCATCGCCCCCGGAGGCAACATCAATTACGTCACCGGCCACGCGATCTTCGAGGCCACGCACGGGACCGCTCCCAAGTACGCCGATCAGGACAAGGTGAACCCCGGATCGGTCATTCTCTCGGGGGTCCTGATGTTCCAGCACCTGGGGTGGCAGGAGGTCGCGGACCTCATCGAGTCGAGCCTGGAGAAGACCATCGGCCAGAAAAAGGTGACGTACGATTTCCATAGGCTGATGGAGGGCGCGACGCTTCTCAAGACGTCGGAGTTCGCCTCGGCCATGATCAGCAATATGTAAGCCAGGAGCAAAACAATGGGCAGATTCAAAGTTACCGTCGTCGGCGCGGGCAACGTGGGAGCCACCGCCGCCCAGCGCATCGCCGACGCCGAGCTCGCGGACGTGGTGATGATCGACATCCTCGAGGGGATCCCGCAGGGAAAGGGGCTCGATATCCTCGAGGCCTGTCCGATCTCCCGCTCCGACGTGAGGTTCACCGGGACCAACGACTACAAGGACACGAAGGACTCGGAGGTGGTGGTCATCACCGCGGGCATCGCCCGCAAGCCGGGCATGAGCCGCGACGATCTGCTCAAGACGAACTACGACATCGTGAAGGGCGTCACCGAGCAGGTGGTGAAGCACTCGCCGAAGTCGATTCTCATCGTGGTCTCGAATCCCCTCGACGCCATGGTGCAGACCGCCTTCAAGGTGAGCGGCTTTCCGAAAGGGCGCGTCCTGGGAATGGCCGGAGTCCTCGACTCGGCCCGGATGCGCACCTTCATCGCGATGGAGCTGAACGTCTCCGTCGACAACGTCCACGCTTTCGTTCTCGGCGGCCACGGGGACGACATGGTTCCGCTTCCCCGTTACTCGACGGTAGCCGGCATTCCGCTTCCGGACCTCATGTCCAAGGAAGCCATCGACCGCATCGTCGATCGCACCCGCAAGGGGGGAGGCGAGATCGTGGCCTACCTCAAGACCGGCTCCGCCTACTACGCTCCCTCGGCGGCGATCGTGGAGATGGTGGACGCGATTTTGAAGGACAAGAAGAAGATTCTTCCCTGCGCCGCCTACCTCGAGGGCGAGTACGGCATCAACGGGCTCTACATGGGCGTTCCGGTGAAGCTCGGCTCGAGCGGTATCGAGCAAATCGTCGAGATCTCCCTGACCAACGACGAGCGCGCCGCCCTCCAGAAGTCGGCGGCCGCGGTCCAGGAGCTCGTGGAAAAGATCGGAGTGTAAGAAGGGGATGTGGAGATGGGAGGAGATAAGGGGATTATGACGACGACCTTCCGATGTTGGTTTTCCTCTCCCTGTCCCCCTAATCCCCCCAATCCCCGTATCCCCCTTCTTACACCAGGATTCTTGGTGTCCCTATGAACCTCCACGAGTATCAGGCGAAAGAGCTTCTCTCGCGGTACCAGGTGAAGGTGCCTCGGGGGCGCAAGGTCGAATCGGTCGCGGAGGCGGTCGAAGCCGCGGAATCCCTGGGCGCATATCCCGTGGTGGTGAAAGCCCAGATCCATGCGGGCGGACGGGGAAAGGCGGGAGGCGTGAAGCTCGCCCGCTCGCGCGCCGACGTCGAGAAGTTCGCCGGCGAGATCCTCGGAAAGAAGCTGGTGACGCCGCAGACCGGCCCGGAGGGGAAGGAAGTCCGGAAGCTCCTCATCGAGGAGGGCGTGAATATCGACCGCGAGCTATACCTGAGCTTCCTCATCGACCGTTCCATCGGCTGGCCGATCGCGATCGCGAGCCAGGCCGGCGGAATGGAGATCGAGAAGGTCGCCGCCGAGACCCCGGAGAAGATACTGAGGGCGGAGATCGACCCCGCCGTGGGCATGAGGCCGCACCAGGCCCGGCGCCTCGCGTTCGAGCTCGGCCTCTCGGGAGACGTCCACAAGAACGCCGTGCGCTTCCTGCTCTCGCTCTACCAGGCGTTCCGCGCCCTGGACGCGTCGCTGGTCGAGATCAATCCGCTTCTGGTGACCAGGGAAAAAGAGGTCATGGCGCTCGACGCCAAGGTCTCGGTCGACGACAACGCGCTCTTCCGCCACCCCGACGTGAAAGAGCTCCGGGACCTGACGGAGGAGTCTCCCCTCGAAGTCGAAGCGTCGAAGTTCTCTTTGAACTACATCAAGCTCGACGGAAACGTGGGCTGCATGGTGAACGGCGCCGGTCTCGCGATGTCGACGATGGACATCATCCACCACGCGGGGGGATCTCCCGCGAACTTCCTGGATGTCGGCGGCGGCGCCAGCCCCGAGCAGATCAAGAACGCCTTCCGCATCCTGATCTCGGATCCTCAGGTGAAGGCCGTCCTCATCAACATCTTCGGCGGCATCCTTCGCGTCGACCGCCTGGCGGAGGGCGTCATCGCCGCGGTGAAGGAGCTCGACGTCAAGGTCCCGGTCGTCATCCGCGCCGAAGGCACGAACGTCGACATCGGGAAGAAGATGCTCAAGGAGTCGGGGCTGAACTTCATCACCGCCGAGAGCATGAAAGAGGCGGCGGAGAAGGTCGTCGCCGCGGCGCGAGGTGCGAAGTGAGCGTTCTCGTCGGCAACGACACGCGTCTCGTCGTCCAGGGAATCACCGGCCGCGAGGGGCAGTTCCACGCCCGGGGAGCGATCGACTACGGGACGAAAGTCGTCGCCGGGGTGACTCCGGGAAAAGCCGGAGATACCGTCGAGGGCGTTCCCGTTTTCAACACGCTGCGCGACGCCGTGACGAAGACCGGCGCCAACGCCTCGGTCATCTTCGTGCCGCCCCCCTTCGCCGCCGACGCGATTCTGGAAGCGGTCGATGCTCGAATTCCCCTGGTGGTCTGCATCACCGAGGGGATTCCGGCTCTCGACATGGTCGAAGTGATGCGTGTCGTCTCGGGAAGCGCCTCCCGCCTCATCGGGCCCAACTGCCCCGGCGTCATCTCCCCGGGGAAAGCGAAGATCGGCATCATGCCCGGCCACATCCACAAGGAAGGCCGGGTGGGCGTCGTCTCGCGAAGCGGGACCTTGACCTACGAGGCGGTCCACCAGCTGACCCAACGGGGGATCGGCCAGTCGACCTGCGTCGGCATCGGTGGCGACCCCGTGATCGGGACGAATTTCGTCGACGCTCTCGCCCTCTTCGAGAGCGACCCCGGAACCGACGCCGTCATCCTCATCGGGGAGATCGGCGGAAACGCGGAGGAGACGGCCGCCCGGTTCATCAAGGAAGAGATGACGAAGCCGGTGGTGGCGTTCATCGCCGGACAAACCGCGCCCCCGGGCCGCAGGATGGGCCACGCGGGCGCTATCATCATGGGCGGCAAGGGAACGGCAAAGGACAAGATGAAAGCACTCGAGGCCGCGGGCGTCACCGTGGTGGTGAGCCCGGCGGAAATGGGATCGACCATGGCCGCAATACTGGGGGAGAAGAAGTGATCCAACAGACGCTCTCGATCATCAAGCCCGACGGCGTTCGCCAGAACGTCGTAGGCTCGGTGCTCGCGCGGATCGAAGAGACGGGCTTCCGCATCGTGGCGCTGCGCATGATCCAGCTCAGCAAGCGCCAGGCGGAGGGCTTCTACGCCGTTCACAAGTCGAGGCCGTTCTTCGACAGCCTCACGGATTTCATGAGCTCCGGACCCTCCGTCGTCATGGTGCTCGAGAAGGACAACGCCATCGAGGATCTGCGCAAGCTCATGGGGGCGACGGATCCCGCGAAGGCCGACAAGGGGACTCTCCGGAAGGACTTCGCGACCTCGGTCGAGGCCAACGTCATCCACGGATCGGACTCTCCCGAGTCGGCGGCGATCGAGATCCCCTACTTCTTCACCAAGCTCCAGCTCATCTGACGGGGCGAGCGAAGTGCCCTCCATCAAATCCGACCGCTGGATCAAGAAGATGGCGCTCGAGCACGGGATGATCGACCCCTTCGTCGAGACCCAGGTCCGCGAGAACGTCATCTCCTACGGCCTCTCCTCCTACGGGTACGACATCCGCGTCTCCGACGAGTTCAAGATCTTCACCAACGTCCATACCACCATCGTCGACCCGAAGAACTTCGACCCCCGGAGCTTCGTCGACTACAAGGGCGAGGTCTGCATGATCCCGCCGAACTCCTTCGCGCTCTCGAACACCGTCGAGAACTTCCGCATCCCGAGAAACGTCTACGCCGTCTGCATCGGGAAGTCGACCTACGCCCGCTGCGGCATCATCATCAACGTCACGGGGTTCGACGCCGAGTGGGAAGGAAACGCCACGCTCGAGATCTCGAACACCACGCCCCTTCCCTGCCGCATCTACGCCAACGAGGGCATCGCCCAGGTGCTGTTCTTCGAAAGCGACGAAGAGTGCGAACGGTCCTACAAGGACAAGAAGGGGAAGTACCAGGGGCAGGAGCACATCACACTTCCCAAGCTCGACCGGAGCCGGTCTTGAGGCTCCTCGAGGGACAGGGGCTTCGCGAGCGGCTGTCCCGCACGCCTCCACTGATCGAAGGGCTGCTCGACCCGGTGTCGCAGATCCAGATGAACGGGGTGGACTTCACCCTGCGCGAGCTCTCCCGGTTCGGGGACGAGCCCGGGGCCGTCGACTTCGACAACTCGGAAAGGCACACGCCCTCGACCGAGCCCGTCCCCCCCGACGCCTCCGGATGGTGGCGCCTGGCTCCGGGTCCCTACTGGATCGTCTATAACGAGGTCGTGAACATCCCCCCCGACGTCTTCGCTCTCGCGCGCACCCGCTCGAGCGTTCTCCGATCCGGGGCGCAGATCGGAACGGCGCTCTGGGATTCCGGCTACTCCGGCCGGAGCGGTTCGCTCCTCGTGGTCTCGAACCCCGCGGGAATCCGGGTCAAGAAGGACGCGCGGGTGTTGCAACTGGTCTTCTTCGAGCTCGACTCGCCCGCCGAGAAGACCTACGCCGGCCGCTACCAGAACGAAAACAAGTAGCGCTACACTCCTCTCCATGTCGCTCGGCCCCGGGATGCGGCTCGGGTCTTACGAGATCGTCTCCTCGCTCGGCCGCGGAGGCATGGGGGAGGTCTTCCGGGCGCGCGATCTCAAGCTCGGCCGCGAGGTCGCGATCAAGGTGCTGGCTCCGGATCTCGCGTCCGACGCCGAGCGCCTTCGCCGCTTCGAGCAGGAAGCCCGCGCGGCCTCGGCGCTCTCCCATCCCAACATCGTGCATATCTACGACGTGGGTGAGAGCGAGGGCACGCGCTACATCGCGATGGAGCTCGCGGAAGGGACCACGCTGCGGCGCGTCCTGGAGCAAGCTCCGCTCACTGGAGAGCGCCTTCTCGAGATCGCTCGCCAGCTCGCCGACGGCGTCGCCAAGGCGCATTCCGCCGGCATCGTGCACCGGGACTTGAAACCGGAGAACGTCATGGTGAGCGAGGACGGTCTCGTCAAGATCCTGGACTTCGGCCTCGCGAAGCTCGCGACACCCGCCTGGGCGGTCGATTCGGAGACGGCGACTCTCGCCCGCACGCGACACGGGATGCTGATCGGAACGGTGGAGTACATGTCGCCCGAACAGGCGTCGGGAAAATCCGCCGACTCCCGTTCGGATCAGTTCGCGCTCGGGCTCATCCTCTACGAGATGGCGACGGGGAAGATAGCGTTCCAGCGCGCGACCGCGGCGCAGACCCTGGCATCGATCATCGAGAACACCCCCCTTCCGATCGGCTCTCTCAACCCAGGAATCCCGCACGGGCTCGATCGCATCGTGAATCGATGCCTCTCGAAGGATCCCGCGGGACGCTACCCGGATACCCGCGACCTCGCACGGGAGCTGAAATCCATCTCCCCCACGGACGTGCCGCCGGTGCCGATGGACGCTCCGGTACGCGGCGCCTTGAGAGACGTGCGGGTCGAGCTGAGGCGTGCTTTTGCCGACGACGTCTACCAGCTCGACTCGGAGGGCCGGGTTCGCACTGTCTCCGAATCTCGGCTCCGCGGGAGGCTCCGACAGAATCGCTACTCGGGACTCGAGATGGTGAAGCGAGACGGAGACGAGGTCTGGGTTCCTCTGCACGAGACCCGCATCTTCCGGGAGGAGGTTCCGGAGAGGAGCGATCCAGCCTCCTGGGCCGCCAAGAGAAGGGTGGCTCAGTTCGCCCAGCATGTCGGGATCTATCTCACCTTCGGGTTGGTCTTCTACTTCAAGACCGGCGAGGTTCCGTTCTGGATGGGGTTCTGGGCCATCGGTCTCGTGGTTCAGGCAATTGGTGCCGTTCCCGCCGCTTTCTCACTCTTCCGATCCAGGAAGTCGCTCGGCGCAGGAGTGAAGCCGCAGGCGCACGAAGATCTCCTGTCGGACGGCTTCCGAGACGAGGTGCGGCGCGTGCGCGAGCTCCTCGAGAGGCGGGGCGGCGAGGGCACGTCGGCCCTCTTGAAGGAGATCGACCGGATCGTGGAGAAGATGCGCGACCTCGCCTCGAAGCGGCGGGACCTGGAGGAACAGACGGGATTCGCGGAAC
>DAISKN010000127.1:10601-12536 GCA_036820975.1 Acidobacteriota bacterium
GAGAAGCCGCGATTCGGCTCGAAGGCGCCGCGGGCGCGCGCGCGCGAAACCTTTACGAGAAGCAGCTGGAGGTCGTGAGGCAGCGCCGCCAGGCCATCGACAAGGCGCTCGCGGTTCTCGAGCATCTCCGGGTGCGGCAGGACGTCGCCGAGCACCAGGTGAAGCAGTTGAGGCTCGATCTCTCGCGGGCGGAGGCTTCGACCGGAAGCATCCCCGAGCTCAGCTCGAGACTTCAAGACATCCGCCACGAGGTGGACGCGGCGGAGAAGGTGGACGAGGCGCTGGCCTGAAGCCGCGCTAACAGGCTAGAGAATGTTGAAGTCGATCGCGATCTCGGCGATGAGGTCGACCGCATGCCCCTTGAACTTGGCGGGGATGAACTTCCACTGCGAGGCCGCCTCGAGAGCTTTCTCGTTGAGATCGGCGGAGAGGCCGCGAATGACCCGCACCGGCCGCACCGAGCCGTCCTTCAGAATCAGGACCTCGACGATCACTTCTCCCTGGATCTTGCGGGCGAGCGCGTCCTCGGTGAATCCGGGCCGCACCTGGCGCAGGATGACCGGAGCGGTCACGCCGCTGCCCATGCGATAGGCGCCGCCTCCGAATCCGCCGCCGGTCCCCTCTCCGATGCCCGAGCCCTGGCCCTCTCCGATCCCGGTTCCCCGGCCGGTTCCGGCACCGCCCCCTTCTCCGGAGCCGGCGGACTCGGTGAGCTGCTCCTGGCCCGTGAGGATTCCCTTCTCGGTCATATCGTCGGGGGCCTGGGCCACGACCGGCGCTACGATCTCGGGGACTTCCGATTCCTCCGGGACCTCTTCTTCCTCTTCCTCGACCTCCGGGGGTTTGTCCGGATCTTCGAAGATGAGCTCGTCTTCCGGAGTCTCGAGCTCGATGGCGATCTTCGCCTGGTCCTCGCCCTCGATCTTCTGGACCGAGGCGGGGTCCTTGGAGAGCTCGCCGCCGCCGCCGCCCCCGCCGCCGGGGCCGGGCGTCATGACGAAAATCAGGTCCGGGAGATCCGTGCTGCGCGGGAGGACCGGGGGCTCGGGGAGAATGCTCGAAAGGAACACGAGGGCCGCGAACAGGGTGACGTAGCCGACGGCCGTCGTGATCTGCGTGTTCCGCTTCCGCTTGGGGTCGAAAAACGGCGGCTCCACCGTCTCCCCGGTAACGGCGCTGACGATATCGTCGTTACGGAAGAGCTCGCGGATCGATCCCAGGAAGTTTCCCATGGTCCCGACCCAATTGTCCTCCGCGGGCGACAGGGTTGCAAGAGAGGCTCGTCACACTTCCCGTTTGAACCAACCGATTGGCGGCGGATAGACTCCGGTCTCTCATGAGCGCGGAAGACGCCGGGCCGGTCCGACTCTCCTGGGAGGATTCCGTCGCCTGGGTCACTTTCGACCTTCCCGGCGAGAAGGTGAACAAGCTCTCCCGGGCGGTCATGGAACGGCTCGACGAGGTCCTCTCGGAGCTCGAGTCCCGTTCCGACGTTCGGGGGGCGATTTTCACTTCGGCCAAGGACGGGATGTTCCTGGCCGGCGCGGATGTGTCGGAGATCCGGGGGGTCCGAACGGCCGAGGAGGCGGAGGAGGCGGTGCGGGCGGGCCAGGCCATCATGGACCGCATCGAGTCGCTTCCTTTTCCCGTCGTCGCCGCGATCGGGGGGATCTGTCTCGGCGGAGGTACCGAGATCGCCCTTGCCTGCAAGGGCCGAGTGGGCACCGACCACCCGAAGTTCCAGATCGGCCTTCCGGAAGTGAACCTCGGAATCCTTCCCGCCTGGGGCGGCACGACACGGCTCCCGCGCCTGGTCGGGATCCAGAGCGCCCTCGATCTGATGCTCACCGGCCGGGGCATCGACGCGCGAAAGGCGGAGAGAATCGGTCTCCTCGACCGGGCGGTTCCCCACGGACGTCTCCGGGAGCAGGCCCT
>DAISKN010000128.1:0-12513 GCA_036820975.1 Acidobacteriota bacterium
CCGGGTCCGACCGCAGGCGGTCGCGGAACGCGATCCGCTCGGTCCACAGCCGGCTTCGATAGGGAACGAGGTGGAGGTGATGCGTACGAAAGGAGAAGCCGGGTTTGCAGAGCCAGTGCATTACGTCGACCCGGTACGGCGCGTACTCGTACCCGGCCTCTGGAAGAGCCGCCAAAGCGTCCCGCGATTCCTCGAGGCTCCCGACCGCGGCCATCACGTCGATCACCGGCTTCGCGGAGAGCGCGGGGACCGCGGTGCTGCCGACATGCTCGATCGGGCCCACGAGCCAGGGGCGAAGCAGACGGCTCAGTAGCTGTCGCTCGAGCTCGAAGAGAGCTGGCCAAGCCGGGTCATAGGGCACGATGTGTACGGCGGCTTCCTCAGGGGCGCTCATGTCGCTCTTCGAAGGACCTCCTCGTAGAGCCCCACCAGCTCTCTCGCCCGCCGTGACCAGGAAAAGCCCGTCTCCACGAGTACGCGGCCCTTCGCGCCCCAGGAAACGAGGCGATCTTCCCGGCTGAGCGCCTCGACGATGGCGTTCGCCAGGGCGCCGACGTCCCCGGGAGGCACCAGAAGGCCGTTCTCCCCAACGAAGATCTTGTCGGGAATCCCGCCGACACGGGTGGCGACGACGGCTTTTCGGTGGGCCATCGCCTCGAGGGTGACCATGGAGCTTCCCTCGTAGAGCGTCGGATGGAGGAAGAGGTCGCACCGCTCGTAGAGCCCGTGGAGCTCGTCGTCGGTGACCCTTCCCGTGAGGCGAGCGTGAGCGGATAGCCCTTCCCGATCGATCTCCGCTTCGAGCCGCCCTCGTTCCGGACCCTCGCCCACCAGGATCCAGAAGAACTCCTTCGGAACCCGCGATAGAGCGCGCACCAGAAACGAGAACCCCTTGTTCGCCTCGAGTCTTCCGACCGAGAGAAGCACCCGGGTCTTCGACGGGAGCCCGAGGTCCCGGGGTGGGACCTTCCGATCGACTTCCGACAGATCGAGGGCATTGGGAACGAGCGCGATCCTGGACTCGCCGACTCCCAGGTTCGAGAGAACGTCCTTCTTCATCGAGGCATCGGGGGCGAGGACCCGCGCCGCGCGGCGGGCCGCGAATCTCGTTGCGGAGCGGAGCGGGAGGTAGGCCGCGCGCTTCGCCGCGGGTGCATGGAACTCCTCCATGCCGTGGGGATGGAGGATGAGGGGCGGAGACTTCTCTCCCGCCAGGAGCGCGTACCCGAAGCCGGCGCCCCCGTCGGCCTGAACGATGTCCGGGCGCTCGGCCGAGAGCAATCGTCGTCCCGCGCGAACGCTCCAGGCGATGTAGTTCGTGTCGCGATCGAGGATCGCGAACCCACCGCGCCGGGGCCAGGGAATCATCCGGTACGGCACGTAGACCGTGCGGTCCCGTCGAGCGTCCGCGGCGTCAACGGGAGGGGTCGTGTACAGAGTCACGTCGCATCCCTCGAGGCGGAGAAATTTCTCGAGAGCCGCGACGTGGCGCTCGAGGCCGCCGTAGCCGTGGAGGGGGAAGACCGCTCGCGAGAGAAGCGCGATTTTCATCTGTCGGCGACGCTTCGGTAGAGGGTTTCCAGCCGGGGCAGCACGACGTCTTCGGAGAAGACCGCGACGGCGCGACGGCGTGCTCCTTCGCGAAGCCGCCAGGCGAGCTCCGGGTCGTCGAGAACCCGTCGAAGAGCCCGGGCGAGCTCCTCGACACTTCGCCCCAGGAGCCCGCTCTCACCGTCGACGACGATCTCTTCCGTCCCGCCGGTCGGCTCCGCCACGATGACGGCGCCGAGCGCCGCGGCATCGAGAAGAACTCGCGAGAGCGGCTCCTGCCACCGCGAAGGAAAGAGAAGGCAGTCCGCGTGCTTGATGAGGGCGAGCACGCGTCGCTCGTCCACCCAGCCCAGGTACCGGACGTTGCCCCCTTTCGCGCGCAGCTCCGCATCGAGGCTTCCCGACCCCGCGACCAGAAGAGGAATCTCGGCGCGGGCGGCGGCGAGAATCGGGTGAAGGCGGTCCGGCGCTTTACCCGGCTCGAGCTTTCCCACGAAGAGCAGGTAACGCTCGGGGATATCGGCCGGCCGCAGGGGATCGTCCCGAAAGGGCTCGACGAAGTTGGGAATCACCGCCACCCGCTCGAGCGGAAGCGTACCCGCGACGTGGGCGCTCACCGCCGTGACCGCGCTCGCGCCTTCGAGGATTCTCCTGCGGCTCTGGAGCTCCCGGCCGACGAACGGTGGAAGAACCGCGGAGATGGGCCAGAGCGAGGGCCGATGCCTTCCGATGCAGGCGATCCGGCGGGTATAGCTGCACCCCGGACAGGGCTCGGCTCCGGACAGCATCGTCGACCAGATGCAGACCGGCCAGTAGTCGCGCACCGTGACCACGGTGGGAAGACGGGAAAGCGCGCGCCTCGTTGCTCCGGCGGAAAGCCAGTGCTGCGCGTGCGCCAGGTCCCAGGTTTCCTCGCCCGCGGCCAGAACGATACCGCCCGCGAATGCGCGCTCCCGCTCGCGTGCATTCCCCAGCCTCGTCGCGGGAATCACGACTTCCTCGACTTCGGTCCCCTCCCATTCCCTCCGTCCGGAAGCCTCGCGCCTCGCGACCACCACCCGAACCCGATGGCCCCGCCGGGTCAACGCTCTGGCCAGAGTTGCCGTCGAGCGACCGCTGCCGCCACCCCCCGGGGGAAACGAGTCCGTGGTCAAGAGGACGTTCATCGCTTCGGAACCAGGTCCAGGAGAATCCGCTCGAGCTCTCCGCAATGCCGCTGCCAGCTGAAGTGGGCGACGACGCGTTCGCGGCCGGCCTGTCCCATGGACCGCGCCCGGACCGGATCCGCGAGGAGTCTCACGATCGCCGCGGCGAGCGCCTCTTCGTCCCCCTCGGCGACGAGCAGTCCTTCCTGCTCCGGGCGGACGACCTCGGCGAGAGGAGGAACGTCGAGGGCGACGACCGGAAGCGCCGTCGCCATGTACTCGAAGATCTTGAGAGGCGACCAGTAGAAGCCGAGCTTCATCTGGCCGAGCCGCGATGGCTCGTAGGGCGCGACGCCGACGCTCGCCGCCCGAAGATGAGACGGCATCTCGTCGTAGGCCACCGGGCCGGTAAAGAGGACCGCGTTCTCGAGCCCGAGCTTCCGCGCGAGGAGCCGGGTCTCCTCCCACGTGGGTCCGGACCCGACGAACAGGAAGAACGCCGCGGGATCCCGGGAGAGCACTCTCGACGCGGCGCGCACCAGCAGATCGGCCCCGTGCCACGGACGGAAGCTTCCGGAGAAGACGACGACCTTGGCTCCTTCCGGAATAGCGAGGCGCTTCCCATCGACGTCGGGGCGAAAGCGATCGACGTTCGCTCCCCAATGAACCCGGTGCACCTTCTCCCCGGGGACGTCCTCGGGAACGATGGAAGGAAGCGGCGTCACCAGCGCGCTCGCTTTCGTCAGCAACTCTTCCCGAATGCGCGCGAGCGGCCGGAACAGGACGGCGCGATCGAGAGCGTTCTTGAGCGACCCTGGATGCTCCCTGATGGGCGAGTTCACTTCGAGAAGCGAGGGGATCCGCCGCGCGTGGGCCGCCCGTACCCCTTCGCCGCCGAAGTTGTAGTAACGCTCCATCACCGCCTCGATGCCGAGCTCGTCGATGAGCTTCTCCACGCGGCGCCTCGCGGTCCACCGGAAGAACCGGTGATCGAAGGGAAGCCGGCTCGGATGGAGCTCGAAGGGCATGACGGCACCATTCGTCCGGCGCTCTCCGGCGAGCGCGAGCACGTGGACTTCGTGGCCCCGCGCGGCGAGCCCGCGGGCAACCTCCTCCACGTGGACCGAGCCTCCCGTCTGCCCCGGGACCCTCTGATCGGAAGCGACGTAGAGGAGCTTCACCGGTTCAGATGGCGCGCAGGAGGAGGAAGAACGGCCCCGTCCGCACGCGGCCGAAGACGAGCACGTCGAGTTTCATGAGCTCGGTAGCGAGGCCGAGCGGGAGGTGCGCCCAGCCGCCGACGTCGGGCTTCACCGACCCGTGCGTGTGCGCGTGCGTGTGGCCCGGCGCCGGGGACTCGGCCTCCCGCTTCCCCTTCGAATAGAAGTTGTGCTCCACGACCGGCAGGAGCAGGTCCTCGAGGATCGCCTTGAAGAACACGTTGTAGTACCGGATGCTCTCGATCTCGAAGCCGGTTCGCGCCAGGATGGTGTCGAGCTGCGCGTAGCTTCGAAGCGCATTCCGGTGATCGGACTTCCGCTCCCGCTCGGGGGCGTTGTCGACCAGACCTTTCCGATCGAGATAGCGAACGAGACGGTTGACTCCCCGCTGGAAGACGGCGAGCTTCGAGCTCATCATCACGTGGGAGTAGACGAAGAACTGGCCTCCCGGGCGCAGGACTCGCCTCGCCTCGGACAGCATCCGTACCACCCCCTCCTCGGTAAGATGCTCGAGGACGTCGAGGGAATAGGCCTTGTCGAAGGAGGCGTCGGCGAAAGGCAGGAGGCGCACGTCGCCGCGGGCGAGGTCGACGGTCCGGAGCGGCTCGGGCGCGAAGTGAGATCCAGCGTCGATGCCCACGAGCTCCCCGCAGCTCGGTCTCTTGAAGAACCCGAAGCGCCCGTTCCCGCAGCCGATGTCCAGGACGCGGTCGCTCGCGCCGGGCTTCAACATCTTCGTCATCACGTCCATTTTGACCCGGGCCGAGAGGAAGAGCGGACGGAGCTTCCCCGCGCGGTGATGGAACTCCTCCTCGGCGTACTCCGTGAGGTCGGAGAACGTGCCCGCGGGCGGCCGCAGGTCGAGGTACCCCCGCTCCTCGAGCGCGGGATACTGGCGCCGGCATTGCGGACAGCGGAGACCCTGGTCGTCGCTCGCGAGTCCCGCGAGTCCCGCGAGTCCCGAAGAAGCGCCGTTTCCGTTCGCGAGACAGGCGGGACAGCGGGCGATGGCCCGGAGGTACTCGGAGATCACCGGATCCCCTCGAGGTCCTCGCGCGCCCAGAGGTAGCTCCCCACGACCGAGAAGACCCTCGGCGGCACCTCGTGGACGTGATTGTGGACGATCTCGCTCCAGACGAGCCGCTGGCGGTCCATCATACCGAGCCCGAACTGAATCATGAGGGACACGTTCCACAGAATGAAGAACGAAGCGAGCGCCGCGACTCCGAATTTCCTTATTCGCGGCTCGAGCGCGGCGAAAAAGACCGCCCCCCAGATCGCGAAGATCGGGGTCGCTCCGACGAAGCGCCGGGACCCGAACGCTCCCGCCTGCGTCCAGGAATCTACCGCTCCGGAAATATAGACCTGCGCCAGAAAGGCCGCGAGCAGCACGAGGCCCGCCACCCGCTCCTTCTTCACCATCCACAAACCAGCGGCAAAGACGAGAAGGAGAATCGGGCTCCAGAAGAAGAGACCGTGCTCGATCGAGAACAGAACCTCGAAGAAGTGCGGCGAGTACTCGAACATCTTGTTCTGGACCTGGGGAGCGGGCCAGGGCCTGCCGTAGAGCACGTGATAGACGGCGAGCTGCGGGAGGAAGACGACGAACGCCGCGGCCCCGAAGGCGATCAGCCGCTTCAGCCGATCGGTCGTGCCGTACGCGGCGACCAGCGCCGCGGCGGCGTAAAACAGATCCTGCTCGCGGACGATAGCCATGAGCCCGGCGGATGCCCCCCAGACCGCCCAGCGAGAAATCCCGCCGGCGATCGCCCAGGGCCAGAGCGTGAAGAAGAGGGCGACGGCGAAGAGCGAAACGGCGTGGCTCATCCCCGGCGCCACGTACATGTAGTAAGCGACGGGCGTTGCCCACCACAGGCCGACGACGGCGGCGAAGGACGCGAACGGTCCAGCAAAGCGGCGCGCGAGACGGTAGCAGAGAAGGAGCCCGATCGAAGCGTACAGAACGGACCCGACGGAGACCGCCGTTCGATAGGGCTGCGACATCCCGTCTTCCGAGCCGACGACGAGATGGGTCGCGATATAGAAAGGAGACCAGAGGAGCGCGGTTCCGATGGGGCCGAAGTTGAGCTTCAGGCCCGTCGCCGTCGAGAGGTCGAGAAAGGTCTCTTTGAATCCCTTCCGGCCTTCCGGGTCTTCCCTGTAGAAAACGGTGTACTCGTCCTCGAAATCGAGGTCGCCGTCGAGGAGAAGGGACGGCAGGTAGGAGAAGTACTCGATGGCGTCGGATTCCGCGATGCGCGGAGTGACCAGGGGAACGGACGAGAGGAGCAGGACCGCGAGAGCGATCCCGGTTTTTTCGCGGAAGATCGACACGGGGGTCAGGGTTTCGACTTTCTCAAGAGGAGCTCGAGGTTGCTGATGACCACGTTCTGGGTGAGGGAGTTCTCCTCGAGGAACCGAAGCACAGCCGAGGGAAGGTTCCGGGTGAAGAAGCCGCTCACGTGGCGCTCCTCGCGCAGGAGCTCGAAGCCCGCCCCCTCGAGCCAGCGATGGACGCGGGCCACGGTCACTTTCTGGATGAGGTCGTCTTCCTTGATCTCTCCGCGCTCGGCTTTGAGCTTGAAGGTGTTGGACTCCCGCGGCTCTTTGAGCCACCGAGGCCGCTTGCGCGCGATATAGAAGTTCAGCCGGAACGCCCAGCTCCGGGGAAGAAGGAGGTGGAGAGGAATGGGCACACGGAGCCTCGACAGGTGGGAGCCGGCGAAGCTCAGATGAGGAGGCGTCTGGAGGAAGAGAACGCCGCCGGTTCGAAGCACTCGGTGGCATTCCCCGAGGTAGCGCTCCGCGGAGTCGACGTGCTCCAGAACCGAGTGCGAGAGAACGAGGTCGAAGCTCCCGCTCTCGAAGGGAAGCGACGTTCCGTCGCCCTGGACGAAGACCGCGTTTCG
This sequence comes from Acidobacteriota bacterium, assembly GCA_036820975.1. Lineage (GTDB taxonomy): Bacteria > Acidobacteriota > Vicinamibacteria > Marinacidobacterales > SMYC01 > DAISKN01. The sequence continues at coordinate 6,826 of DAISKN010000128.1, forward strand.
AATCGCCCGCTCGAAGGCGAGCTTCCTCCCCGCGTCTCCGAACTTGTTCTTGATGTCGAGACCGACGGCGAGCTCGCACTCCTCGGCGAAGGAAACGGCGATCCCGCCCGACCCGCATCCTGCGTCCAGCACTCGCACGTGAACCGGCACCCGTTCCCACTCGAGGCGCTTCAGGATCTTGGCGCTCCGGTAGTACTCGAAGAGAGCGTAGTGGTACTCCGAGCGGAAGCGGATGTCCGCGTGGTTCTTGATTGCCTCCTCGTCAATCTCCCGCAACGGCTTCTCCGTGAATCGCGTCGCGGTAGATCCCGAGATAGGCGGCGACCGCGGCCTTCGGACGAAGCTCGCGCTCGATCCGCTCGCGGGTCTTCGCCGAGGAGGAGGCGTTTCCCGGGGAAATCGCCTCGGCAACCGCCCGCGCGAGGGGCTCGACCCGCTCTCTCGGCACGAGCTCCACGTCGTCGGGAAAAAGACCCCGGAGCTCGATCCCCCCGGGATGATCGGCGGAGACCACGCGAAGGCCTGAGGCGAGAGCCTCGGCGGCGACGGTGGGGAACGCCTCGAGTCGCGAGGGCAGGACGAAGAGGTCGGCGGCATGGTAGTACCGTGGAAGCTCCCGGTTGTCGACGAGGCCGAGAAGCGTGACCGCGCGAGACAGACCGAGACTCGCGATTTGATCCTCCAGCTCCTTCCGCGCCTCGCCCTCGCCCGCTATAAAGAGCCTCGCCTTCGGGTGTCGCCGCAGGATCTCCGGCATCGCCTCGACGAGAAACGTCTGACCGGCGAGGGGGTGAAGTCTCTTCACGTTGAGGAGAACCGGGCCGTCCTCGATGCCCAGAGCCCGGCGGGCTTCTTCCTTCTCGCCGGGAGTCGGCGGGTGGAAGCGCTCGTCCACGGGGGGATACACGACGACGGGGTTTCTCGGCGCGACCCCGAGCTCGAGAGAGCGCTCGAGAAGACGCCGGCTGTAGTAAGTCACGGTCGCGGCGCTCTCGTTCATCCACAGAAACGGATCGATCGCGCGCCTGCGGTAGTGCCAGATCTCCGTTCCGTAGTGCGTGAGGATGAAGGGGAGGCCGCGCCGGTGCGCCAGAAACGCCGCCGCCTGGTTCATGAAGGTGTTGCTGTGGACGTGCACCACGTCGGCTCCGGCGAGGAACCGCCGGGACTCGCGCCACACGGAAAGGCCGGTCTCGACCTGCGACAGTCGGAGCGTTCGGGCGAGGCCGTTTCGAGGCCGCCGGATGTAGCGGACCTCGGGCTGACGCGGCCGCCCTTCGCGCGGTTCGAAGGAAAGAAGGCGCACCTCGTGCCCTTCGCGGGTGAGCCCGTCGCGCAGAAGCTGCGGAAGGAGTGCGTTCGCCGCCTGGTCCGGCGGGAGGTGCGGCGACACCATGCAGATGATCAGTTCCAGCTCTCCCGGAACTCGCGGAACGTCGAGCCCGAAGCGCCGCTCTCGACGAGAAACGCCAGGAGCGATTCGAGGTCCCGGTAAAAGCGCTCGAGGTCCTCTTTCGTCCGGTTGTAGGGGCTCGCGCCGGGGAGGAGCTCGCTCGAATGGAAGATGATGTTCGCGGGAGGGCGGCCGTCGTCGAGGATGCGCCGCGCGAGGAGCCTCATGTCCTCGGCCTTCGAGTACGAGGGCCGGAGCCAGATCGGCCGGGCGACGCCGAGGAGGCGGAGGGCGCGGCGGAAGCGGTACGCGGAGGAGACGTCGGCGTAGGCCGTCTGGAGCCAGAGCGGCCATTTTCGATCGAGAGCGCTCGTCACCGGAATCTCCAGAAGACCGCTCGAGCCCGCTCTCCTCGGGTCCTCGGGGCTCACGAAGTAGGGAGCGAGCGGCGCCCCGGCGAAAGAGGGTCCGCCTTTGCGCTTCTCGTTGAAGAACGGGTCGACGCTCGAGTCGACGAGGTAGCCGAGCTCCTCGAGGATCGGCACCTGCCAGCCGGCGAAGCCGTTGCGACCGGCCCGGTAGGAGACCGGGCGGGAGCCGGTGATTCCGGTAACGGCCTCCGTCAGGCGGAGGAGCTGCTCGCGGAAGTGCGCCGGGGTGAGGTTCAACGGATAGAGGTGGTCCTCGACCTCGGGCGGCGTCGACCAGGGATGGTGATGGGTCGCGATCTCCGCTCGTCCGGTCGAAGCGAGCTCGCGGAGCACTTTCTTCGCTCCGTCGTCCACCGCCATTTCGTAGGTGACGAGATAGGTCGGCCTCACTCCGTAGCGATCACAGAGAGCCTGGAGCCGCGGAAGCTCGTGGACGTTCTCGACGGTGAGCCGCTTCCTGGCGGCGGCGGTCCACTGGTCGTCGGCCTCGGTATCGACTCCGAGAAGTATCCGGGTCATCGTCAGGCCTCGCGGTCCTGGTCGGAGTCCCCGAAGGTCACGTGCCACCGGGAGGTGTCGCGGAAGAACCGGGGGTCGACGTCGCCCTTGATCCGGACGCAGAACTGCATCGGGCTCGCGATGAGAAGAAATCCCTTCGCCAGGAGCCTTCCGGCGATGCGTCGATCGAACGTGAACGACTGCAGCCTCGCGGCGGAAGCCTCGCGGGAATACGAGATGGCCCGGTCGAGGAGGGCTCCGAGCGTCTCCTCGTCCTCGGGATCGGCGAAGAGATCGACGAGAAGAGCGAGTCGCGCGCCGTTTCTGAGGGCGGTGCGGAGGACGACGTAACCCGTGAGCCCGCTCCCGGGCTCGCGCCGCGCTTCGAAAACGTCGTAGCGGACGTGCGGCGGCTTCCGGTACTTCCACTCGAGGTAGGCGTGCTTCCTCTCGGCGACGAAGTCGAATTTCGGGGAAGCCTTTTCCCAGAGAGCGTCGTACTCCTGCCCGAACTCTCCCTCGAGGGGTTCGACGCGGACGGCGGTTCCTCGCGTGCGCCGGGTGGGAAAGGCGGCCCAGAGCGCGAACGTGAGCGCCGGCGAGAGGAGCGCGGCGAGACCTGGAGGCAGTCGCCGCGAGAGCAGGGCCTTCGGGTCCAGCACCTTGGAGTAGCAGGGGACGGGGCCGACGTCCTCCCACTGGAGCTTCCGGAAGAGCGTGTAGGACTGGAGCGAGAGTCCGAGGCCGAGCGCCGCCTCGACCTGCTGGTCCCAGTAGAGAAAGAGGCGCGAGCCGATTCCCTTGCGCTGGAGGTTGGGGCGGACCATGACGTCCATGCCCCAGGACCCCCGAAGAATCCGCCCCTTTACCAGGACGCGAACCGGCATCGTCGCGTACTGCCCGAGGACGGCGCCGTCTTCTCGCGCGACCCAGATCTCCGGGCCCTCGGGAGGGCAATGGGGGTTCTCCTCGTACTGCCAGCGGAACCGCGCCCGGTTCCTCTCTGCGGCCTCCACGCCGAAGACTTCGGCGTACATCGATTCGAGAGGCTCCCGATCCGCCTCGGAGCGACGATGGATTTCGATCGTCTTCTGGGGACGGCCTTCTGCCGTAGCGGTTTTCGACATGGCTCGAGAAAAGAAGAAGGATCGTAGCACGGGCTCATCACCGAGGGGCGGGCGGAGTCGGCCCGGCTCGGCCCGGTCACTCGCCGACGGGCATCACGATCGCGAGAATGAGGTAGACCAGGATCCCGGGAAAGGCGGCGGAGCAAACCGAGACCAGAACGTACACCACCCGAAACAGGGTCGAGTCCCAACCCAGCCACCGGGCGATCCCTCCGCAGACGCCGAAGAACATCTTGTCGCTGCTGGAGCGGGTCAGGGGTTTTCCGTTCATGGCGCTCTCATTGTGCCGCAACCTCGCCAGCACGACAAGCCCGCTTGAACCGGCGGAGGCGATGGACTACGCTCCCGCGTCATGGGCTGTCTCGTCGGCTGTCTCGGGCTCCTCTTTCCGCGACTCGTTCTTTTCTTCGTCTTCCTTTTCAGCGACTATCTCGGCCGCGCGTACGAGACGAACTTCTGGCCCTTCCTCGGTTTTCTGTTCATGCCCCTCACCACCCTCGCCTACGCCTGGGCGGTGAACACCAACGGTACCGTGAACGGGATCTACCTCGTCGTGGTGGTGATCGCGGTCCTCATCGACCTCGGCCTCGGCGGCAAGGGCGCCCACGAGGGAAAGAAGAGCTGGGGTTAGAACAGGTACGGCAATACCGGGAGCCCCGCGACCACGGAAGCGACGATCGATAGCATGGTCGCCGCGAGGCAGATCACGGCGATGAGCAGGTGATCGCCGCGCTCGGGCGAGAGGGGATCGAGAAAGCGCGCCGTGAAATACCCGCCGACGAAACCTCCGAGGTGCGCCTGGTTGTCGATTCCCGGCATCACCAGGCCGAAGAGCGCGAACCCGATCGCGTAGCCGATCATTTGCTGGCGGATGACCCGGCTTCCCGTCCGTTTGCTGTAATAAAGAAGCGCTCCCAGAAGCCCGAAGATGGGAGCCGAGGCGCCGAGCGTGAGATGAGCTCCACCGAGACCGAGGATGCCGAGAAGCCGTCCCATGGGAATCCAGGGAAGGAACTCGTAGACGACGCTGCTGAAGAGAAACCCGGTGATCGACGAGATGGTGTAGATGATGATCATCCGACCGGGGCCGTAGAGCTCCGCCGTCGCGGGCGCGAAGGTCCTCACGACGCTCATGTTGAACAATATGTGGAGAATGCCTCCGTGAAGCCAACCCGCGCTCAGCAGAGTCCACCAGCGGCCGAGCTCGAAGACCGGGATCTGGCCGCTCGCTCCGAAGAGAAACAGGGCTTGGGTACTGGGGCTCAGGAAGTTGAAGAGCCCGCCGCTCTGGATGCCCTCGAAATCGATGAGGAGGGTCGCGATATAGAGTGCGATCGAGCCTCCGATGACGAGCTTCACGAAGCCGAAATCCCGTCCGAGGGCGCGAATCGCGGCGGCGAAGCCGAACATCCCCGGGTTGCGGCGGCCGCAATGGAAGCACTGGGGGTCGTTGACCCCGACGAGATTGCCGCAGGAAGGACAGAGGACCGAGCCCTGGGTCTGACGCTGGAACAATGAAGCCTCGAGACATTCTAGCCAATTCGACCGGGAGGCACACCGTCCTCGTGGCGGCGGGAGTCCTCGAGCGCGAGGGAAAGATACTCGCGGCGAAGCGAAAGCGCGGCTCGCACCTCGCGGGTCACTGGGAGTTTCCCGGGGGGAAGGTCGAGCCCGACGAATCGCCGGAAGACTGCCTCGTGCGGGAGCTCGCCGAGGAGATCGGGGTCCGGGTCCGGCCGAGAGGAATCCTCGAGGTCGTCTTCCACCGATATCCCGAGAAGAGCGTTTTGCTCCTGTTCTACCGCTGCCATCTTCTCGAAGGGGAGCCCCGGCCCATCGAGTGCGACGAGATCCGCTGGGTCTCCCTCGCGGATTTGCCCTCTCTCGACTGGGCCCCTGCCGACGTTCCCTTCGTCCGGAGGATGGCGGGGATCGCCGAAGTGCCGTCTCGGTAGGCGCCCGTCGCTACTCGCGCGAGCCCTCGACGTCCATGACCCAGATGTCTCCCACGCCCTCGCTCCACGTGAAGTAGACAAATTCGCCGTCGGTGGCAAGAGACTCTCCACTGGCGCCGGCACGATCCGAGAGATCCATCACCAAACGTTCGGATTCGTCCGAAAGCGAGCGAGCCCAAATCTGCGATTGGCCAGCCCCATACAGCGTCGTTCCATCGGGCGACCACGCCTTGGCTCGACCGGCCCTTCGAGTCAGGGCCTCCGCCTCCCCTCCTTCCGCCGGG
>DAISKN010000129.1:0-12508 GCA_036820975.1 Acidobacteriota bacterium
CCGGCATCGCGGCGATGTACGCCTGCACCGGGGCGTCGCCGTCCGCCTTCGCGATGCGCGGGTTGCCGCCCGAGCGTACGGCCCAGAAAAGTGACGAGGGTCGAGCGACCTCGTGCTCACGCGCCTCGTGGAGGGCGCGCGCGCGAGAAACGAGTTCCCGCTCTCGTACTGGAACCGCCGAGAAGGGGAGTCGCTCGCGGATTACCGACAGCGGCTCCGAGGCTTGCCCTTTCCTCCCACCCGGGAGAGCAATTCTTTTGTGAAGACTGTAGCTTCGCGCGCGACAGTCGCTGCGAAGCGCCTCCCGTAGTGCCGTGGTGGCTACACGGAAGCCCTCGGTGTCGTCAGGCCCAACTGCCACGCCTGGAAGGGTTTCGCAGGTTCCCGCTCCCTCTACATCCCTGGCCCGAAAGTTGCTAGAAGAGAATCGTTCGGCAGAGCAGACCATGAGGAGTCCAATAACGATGCGAAATCGAGCCGTCACCCTGATCGACATGCCGCCGGTGTGTCTTCCTCGAAGTGAGCCTGCCTTCGACTTTCGACTCGGCCACGACCTGGAGCCAACCGTCTCGACCCACCTCGTCACGGGAGCGACGGGTTTCGTCGGCGCCGCCATCGTGCTCGAGCTCCTCTCGCAGACCAGCGACCGTGTCGTCGTGCTCGCACGCCCGGGGGCAAAGACCGCGGAGACTCGCTTCGCCGAAGCGCTCACCCATGCGGCCGAGGCCTACGCCTCCTGGGTCGACGTCCCCGCCGCCCTCGCTCGGTGTCGCGTCGTCGCCGGCGATGTCGCCATGGACGGGTGCGGTGTGACGAGTGCGAGCATCGGGCGCGTCACGCAGGTCTGGCACTCCGCCGCCTCGCTTCGCTACGAAGACCGCTACGCCGACGAGATCCGGGCCACCAACGTCGACGGCACCAGGCGCGTGCTGGAGCTGGCGGGGGAGCTCGGCGCCGAGTCGTTCAACTACGTGAGCACGGCCTACGTCGCCGGACGGAGGACGGGGGTCATCCGCGAGCAACCCGTCGACGAGGGGGAGGTGAACAACCACTACGAGCGCAGCAAGGTCGATGCAGAGAACATCGTCCGCAGCGCGTTCGGCCCGCGCGTGCGTATCTTCCGTCCGAGCATCGTCGTCGGCCACAGCAAGACGCTGGAGGCGACGACGTTCACCGGGTTCTACGGCTTCGTGCGCCAGCTGGTGCAGTTTCGCGGGATGGTGAACCGGATGCAGGCCGGCTTGCTCGAGCGCCAGTCACTGCGCCTGCGGATCGATCCGGAGGCGCCGATCAACCTCGTGCCGATCGACGTCGTGGCCCGGGAAGCGGTCACGATTGCCCGCTCGGCAGCGTCCGATGGCGTCTACCACCTGACCAACCCGTCGCCGCCTCCGATCGGCATGGCCGCCCGCGCGGTGTTCGATATGCTCGAGCTTCCTCCGCCGATCTTCGTGCGCGATGCGGCCAAGCTCGAGTGGCTCGACGCGCGCTTCGACGAGCGTCTCGACTTCTACCGCTCGTACATCACCGCGGACCGCCGCTTCGACCGCAGCCGCACCGACGCGGCACTCGGCGGCGAGCGGGGCGATGATACCGCCTACGATGCCTCGCGCATCCAGGCCCTCGGCCGGTGGTACCTCGCCCGGCTCGAGCGCGAGCGTCGCAATCTCCCCGTGGCCCGCTGACGATGGACGGGCCCTCGCCGATCTTCGTCGTCGGGACCGGTCGCTGCGGATCGACGATGCTCTCGGACCTCCTGCGCGAGCACGACCGCGTGCTGAGCTTGTCGGAGTTCTTCTGCTTCACGACCGACTTCGGCGGGCGCATCGCGCAGGCATTCGCGCCGGAGCCGGTCGACGCGGCCCAACTGTGGCGGCTCCTCGCCGGCGCGCACCCCAAGCAATCCACGATGCTTCGCCACGGCGTCGGGATTCCGGAAATGCTCTACCGGCCCGGGCCCTCGACGCGATTCTCCGCCGAGACGGGCGTTCCCGCGCTGATGCAGACCACGCTCCCCCATCTCACGCCCGATGCGGAAGCGCTGTTCTCTGAAGTCGAGGTCTTCGTCGCCGGGCTGCCTCCGGCCCCGATGGCGGACCACTACGCTCGGCTGTTCGCCTGGCTGACCGCCCGCTTCGGCAAGCGGATTTGGGTCGAGCGTTCGGGCGGCTCGCTCCGGGTCGTGCGACGCCTCGTGCAGGCCTTCCCCGGCGCGCGGTTCGTCCACCTCGTGCGCGATGGCCGGGCGTGCGCGCAGTCCATGAGCCGCCACTACGGGTTTCGCATGGCCCTGACCGCGATGCAGTTGACCGAGATCCTCGGCGTCGACCCGTACGAGTCGAGCGACCGCGCCTTCATAGGGGACGTCCCCGACGATCTCGTGCCGTTCCTGCCCGAGGCGTTCGACGGCGAGGCATTTCGTCGCTGGGAGACCGCGCTGCCGCTGTGCGGCCACTACTGGTCGGGCGAGATCACCGCGGGCGTTCGCGAGCTGGCATCGCTTCCGGGCGATCGCGTGCTCACCATGCGCTACGAGGACTTCCTCGCCGACCCGGAGCGCTCGCTCTCACGATTGGCTGCGTTCTTCGGACCCGAGTACGTCGACGACGCGTGGGTGCGCGCGGCGGCTCCCAAGGTCCGGACCGCTGCCGCGAAGCCGGAGAGCCTCGGAGCGGCCGAGCAGCGTGCGCTCGACGACGCATGCCGGCCCGGCTTCGCCGCCCTCGCAGCTCTGTATCCGGAGCACGCCTCATGGGCCTGACGAGCTCGACCCACCCGCACGACGCCGTGGAGCCGGTCCCCGATCGGCTCGCTGCCGACGATCTCCTCGCGCTCTCCCGGCTCTCGCCCGCGCGGGCACTTGGCGCGATCGCGGTCGAATGGTCCGTCCTCGTGGCCGCGATCTCGGTCGCCATCGCCGCCGACCGATGGCCCGTCACGGTCATCGCGATCCTCGTGATCGGTGCGCGCCAGCACGCTTTGACCGTCATCAGCCACGACGCGACGCACTTTCGCCTGCTGCCGCGCCGCGCATGGAACGACTGGGTCGCCAACATCTTCCTCGCCTGGCCGATGTTCATCTCCGTGCAGGGCTTTCGCCACTTCCACGGCCCGCACCATCGCTACCTCGGCGAGGCGGGCGACGGCAACCGGGCGCTGTGGCACACGCACGACGCGGAAGGCCGGCTGACGCCCGAGTGGCGCTACCCGAAGAGGCCGCCGCAGATCGTTTTCAAGCTGCTGCGCCGCGCCGCAATGCTGACGGGGCTGTTCTGGATCGCGCGCGGTCTGGTCGGCGGCTTCATGTATGGCGTGTCCCCGGCCGCGCACGTAGTCCGGGTGCTCGGTTGGGCGGCCGTCTTCGCCGTGCTGACTCGTTACGGGCTCTGGCCCGAGTTCGCGATCTACTGGATCCTGCCCTACTGCACGTGGCACGCCGCGGCGCAGTACATCCGGCTCGTGTGCGAACACTCCGCCGTGCGCTCCGAGGACCCACGCTACGCCCGAACGAGAACGACCGTCCCCGGTCCTCTCTCGCGCTTCTTCGTCCTCCCGCGCAACATCGGCTATCACCTCGAGCACCACTGGTACCCGAGCGTGCCCTTCTACAGACTCCCCGCCCTGCACGCCCGCCTCGCCGGCCGCCCCGAGTTCCAAGCCCATGCCCAGTGCACGCGGTCGGTCCTCGCCTCGCTGCGCCAGTGCATCACCACCACTAGATCCGTCAACTGGTCAGTCGCAGGTTCCTCGCGCGATCGTGACCGCGAGGGCGATGAGAGCCTCTACGAGACTGAATCCGCGGGCATTGAGGCCGCGGGGCCCGGATTCTAGAGCTCGAACCGGCGCTCCCGCGGCGGCGACGCCGCCGAGAAACGAGCGGCGTGACAGACCACGATTCCCCCGGTCGTTCCGGTCGCGAATATCCATCGGCAGGCCTCCCGCGCGGACGAAGAAGCGGTCCATCCGCCCCGAATCGATCCGGCGGCGAATCATCCACGCTGCGTGTCGACGCCAGTTCAAAGGCCGATGAGGCTTCCGTTGCTGCTGCCCGGGTCAGAATCGATAGCGGACTCCGAAGCTGGGCAGGAAGGGGAAACCCTCGGAGGGGAGCGCCACGACGCTCGGGACTTCGGAGCCCGGGTCGTAGCGGAGCTCGGAGTCGATTCGAACGGCGTTCTCGCGATTGAGGAGGTTGATGGCCTCCAAGTAGAGCTCGAACCGACCGTCGTTTCCTCCCGGCCGCCAGGTGGCGCGGAGGTCGAGCCGCGCGTAGAAAGGAAATCTGCCGGTGTTGAGGTTTCCCGAATCGCCGAGGTCCACGACGTATACGTAGCGTCCCTCGAGGTCGGTCTCCGGAATCAACCGTCCCGGATCCGCGGGATCCTCCACGGCCGAGACCCGGACGCCGACGGCCGCCGTATAGGGGAACCCGGACGCGAGCCGACCCGTGAGGCCGAGAGTCCAGGTTCGCGTCAGACGATAGCTCCCGACGAGATTCAGCGAGTGGCGGCGGTCGTAGTCGAAGGGGTAGGTTCGTCCGTAGGCATCGCGGTCGGCGCGGGTCCAGGTATAGGCGGCCCAGCCGGAGAGCCTGTTGTCGACCGAACTCGGATCCCTGGACAAGAAGAGGTCGAACCCGTAGGCGCTGCCCGAGGCGTCGTTCGAAGGCGCGCTGGTGATGATGGGGGAGGCGGGAACGCTGTCCTTCAGATCCGGCGGGAAATCGTAGGCAGCGATTCGCGCGAGCCTCTCCTCCTCCGTCTCGAGGCGCCCCACGATGACGTCGTCGAACGTCTTGTAGAAACCCTCGAACCGCGCGGTCAGGCCGGGGGCGAAGTCTCGCTCCAGACCGGCGATGACGTGCGTCGAACGCTCGTGCCGGAGTCCCAGAGCGCGGGCGTCGGAGAGGTCGATGAAGAAATCAGACTGAATCAGCTTTTCGTAACCCGGGCTCTGGGTATAGAGACCGGCGGCGCCGCGCAGTCGAGTCGATGGACCGACGCGGTACGACGCGGCGAATCGCGGGGAGACGGTGGCGCTCCCGTTCGTCTGGCTCCAGTCGATACGGACTCCGGGCTCGAGCGTCCAGGCGGGTGAGAACGTGAAGGCGTCCTGGAACCACGCCCCCACGCGGTTCGCGGGAAGGGTGGAGTCGATGAAGTCCGGCAGCCCGGCGCCTCCTCGAACGCTCGAGCCGTTGGCTTCCTGCGGGTTCCGGTCTCCCGAGGACTCGAATCGGACGGCGCTCTCGAGCACATGGAGCTCGAAGCCCGTTTCCAGGAGATGCCGATCGGAGGCGACGAACGAGAAGTCCTGGCGGAACGACAGGTCCTCGACCGACAGCAGACGGTCGAAATCGACGTTGCTGAACCCGTAGGCCTCGCCGCCCGGCGAGTTCGAACGCTTGCCCTCGCTCTGGAGGCGGCCCTCGAAGTCGATCGTGTCGGTGTTGCGGTACCAGGCGAGGGTGGAGCGGGACGTCGCTCCGACGCCGATGGAAGCGTCGAGCGTGACCGAGAGGAGATCGTTTCCCGCTTCGTTGAACAGACTTCCGAACTCTCCGGGGACGTCGTCGGAGTCGAGGCTGAGGTCGGTGTTCTCCCGGCTCCGGAGCCCGAAGAACGACAGCGTCGCGTTGGTTCCGACGTCGAAGCCGAGTTTCGCCTGCACGTCGCCGAACGAAGGAAGGTTCTCGTCGACGATCCGCTCCGCGACCAGGTCGTAGTAGGTCCTGCGTCCGGTCAAGAGCCAGGAGCCTCGCCCCTTCGAGAAGCCGCCCTCGAGAATGACGTTCGCGTCGGTGATGCTCGCCGAGGTGGAGCCCGAGAGCCTCTGGTCGCGTCTGCCCGCGCGGTTCCGAATCACGAGAAGCGAGGACAGTCGATCGCCGTACTTGGCGCTGAATCCTCCCGCGGTCAGCTCGAAGCTCTCGACCGTCTCCGGATTGAAGGCGCTCGTGAGGCCGAACAGACGATAGGGATTGTGCACCTCGACGCCGTCCATCACCGTGAGGTTCTGATCCGGCGAGCCGCCGCGGACGCTGAGGCGGCTTCCGAAATCCTCCGTCGCCGCGACCCCTGGAAGCGTCTGGATCGTCCGGAATACGTTGTCGAGGCTTCCCGCCACCTCGAGGACCCGGCTCGGCTCGACCGCGATCGCCACCGGCTCGTCGATGGGAGGCTTCGCCGCCCGGACCTCGACACTTTCCGCGAACTGAGCGAGGCGGAAGAGGCGCACCTCGATGCGCTCCGGCGGGACGTTTCCGATCTCGAGGCTCTCGTCGAGATAGCCGGCGGCGACGAAGGTGAGCGACCGGGCGCCGGGAGGAATCTCGAGCGAGAACGTTCCGTCGCCCGCGGTCCGCCCTCGTGCTTCTCCCGCGGCCACGAGAGCGCCGGAAACGGGCTCGCCCGACAACGCGTCGACGACGCGTCCGATCAGAGGGCGCGGGGTCTGGGCTAGAGGCGTTGCCTCCCGGCCGATGAGAAGAACCAGGACCGCGAGCGCGAACGAGAATCGGAGCACGGGCCCATGCTAGGCACGGGCGAGCCCGTCCCGCCAGAGTCCGTGCTCCCCCCAGGACTTCTTTCGAGGTAAGCTCCGGCGACGCGGAGCGGCCCCCAGGTCGGGTGATCGACACCGGTTCGTGCTGTGCGGAGCGGGCAAGTCACGTGGGACCCGGAAAGGAAAGCGAGAATGGAAGTCAACTTGGCCGCCATCGACCGGTTGCCCGGTGTACGCCGCATCGAGAATTGCAGCCTGGACGAGATGACCAGCCTGGCAACGGAGATGACCCACGCGGTCTATCCCCACGATCACGTGTTCGGACAATTTTGTTCGATTCAGAGTCATGTCGACTGCCCGCCGGAAAAGGCCTTCGAATATCTGGCCGACGTCTACACGCTCCAGGAGTGGACCTACAGCCTCCGCGATTTCACGCCGATGGCAGGGGACGGCATGGTCGTCGCCACGGACCGGAGCGGCGGCGGTTCGACGCGGATCTACCTCCGGGTGGTCAAAAATCGCGAGGCCATGACCGTCGATTACCATTGCGCCTGGGACCAGGGTGACCGGCTGTGGATGATCTACCTGATGCGCGTGGTGCCGGCCGAGCTGGTGCTGGCCCAGCCGGGCTCGGTCGTGCTGTGGACCAACTGCCGACATCCCTATTACGATCGCAATCCGTTCCCCGAGGAGGTCCCGCAAGGTCGCAAGATCTGGGTCGGCGACATGTGGCCGTTTTTCTACGCCGGACACAGGATCGAGCTGGAAAGCCTCAAGCGCATCCTCGAGTACCGGCACGCCAATAGCCTGCCCATGACCATCGGAGGTCCCCCATCGAGACCGTGAGCCTGGTCGGCGTGGCGAGCTACATGCCGCGACAGGTCGTCGACAACAGCTTCTTCGAGCATGCCGACGAGACGCTGACGCACGCCCTGTTCCGCGGCGTCGAGAAGCGCCATCACGTATCGCCCGATGAGACGCCCCTGATGATGATCGTCCAGGCTGCGCACAAGCTGGCGGAACGTCTGAACGTCAACCTGCAGGAGGAGGTCGACATCCTGATGACGAACGTCATCGTCCCCGACCAACCGTTCACGGGTTGCGGGGCCGACGTCGGCCGAGCGCTGGGCTGCCGTCCGGACTGGATCCTCGATCAACACAATGGCGGTTGCGTATCGTTCATTTCCATGATGGCCCACGCGCAGGCGCTGATGACCTGCCACGGCGCGAAGACCGCGCTCTTGTGCAACGTGCAGAACGCCGCCGGCCGGCTCTTCGCGCACGAAGAAACCCGCAAGTTGAAGCAAGCGATGATTCCCGGCGATGGCTGCGGTGTCGGATACCTGGTCGCGTCGAGCGAATCGCCGGTCAAGGCGATCGTGCAGCGGAATCACTGCGAGTTTGCCGGCGACATGGCACTGGTCCGCGCGGACGGCAGCGCATGGTGGGAGCCGAGCCTCGCCTGCGGGTACGTCGACTTCACCGAGACGAAGCTCGCGCAGATCGTGAACCGGGCCAACCGCGTCGTGCCGGAGGCGATCCGTGAGGCCTGCCGCCGGGCGAACCTGCCTACGAGCGAGATCGGGACGCTCATCACCAACCAGCCCAACCGTATCTTCCTGCGCAACTGGCGCGAGGCGCTCGACGTGCCTCCGGAAAGGCACGTCTCGACGTTCGAGCGGCATGGCAACCTGTTCGGAGCCGCCTTGCCCCTGTGCTTCGAGGAGGCGATCGAGAGTGGGCAGCTGGTGCCGGGCAATCACCTCGTGTTGGGGGGATTCGCGCACGCCGGGGACTTCTCCGCCGCCGCCGTGATCCACTGGAGACCGACGTAGGCAGGCGGCTCCGTGAGCGGACCGCGCGGAAGAGTCAGGCGAAAGCCAACTCGGAGACACGATCGATGAAATTGGCGGACGCGTTGGTGGTGACGCTACGCGACTGGGGGCTCGAGTATCTCTTCGGTGTGAGCGGGGCCAACATCGAGCACCTGCACGACGCCGTCCATCGGCTGGGGCAAGGTCGCTTCGGATCCGTGTGTGCCAAGTCGGAGATCGGCGCCGCGTTCATGGCCGACTGCCGGGCTCGGGTGCATCGCACGCTCGGTGTCTGCTGCGCTACATCCGGCGGCGGGATGATGAACCTGGCCGTGGGCATCGCCGAGGCGTTTGCCGAATCGGTGCCGGTCGTCGCGCTCGTGGGTCAGCCGCCCAGGAAGCTCGCGGGACGGGGCGCGTTCCAGGATTCGTCGGGCATCGGCCGCTCGGTGGACGCGGACAAGCTGTGGTCCGCCATATCCAAGTATCAGGCCAGGCTGCATGAGCCCGGCCAGTTCTGGCCGTGCCTGGAGCAGGCGGTGCGCACGGCGTTGAGCGGTCGTCCGGGTCCCGCCGTGCTGCTGATTCCGCGCGACCTGTTCGATTGCGAGGTTTCCGAACGGCCCGCGCGGCTGCCGGAACGCCTCGAGGACCTGTGGGACCTGCGCGACGCCCCCGCCGGCGCGATCGCCTCTTTGCTCGACGCCATCCGCGCTTCCAGCGCGCCCGTGCTCCTGGTCGGCAGTGGCCTGGACCGCTGCAGCAACCCGGGCGCGGTCCTCGAGTTCGCACGCCTCACGGGCATGCGGGTGGCCACGACCCTTTCGAGCAAGAACTCGTTCCCCAACGACGATCCGCTCTACCTGGGCATGGTCGGCGTGGCCGGCGATCCCTCGGTGCATCGGTTCTTGCAGGAGGAGGTCGACCTCGTCGTTGCCGTGGGAACGGACCTGAACGTGATGACGAGCCAGCCGATCCAGCAGGCCCTGCGGCCGGAGTGCCTCGCGGTCGTGAACATCGACATGGGAGAGGTGTTGCGGGTCTTGACCCCGGCGCTCTACATCGAGGCGGATGCGGGCATCGTGTTCTCGAAGTTGAATCAACTCCTCGAGCGGAGTCAGGTGGTCCCACGGACCATCAGGCACCTGCCCGTCACGCGCTACGCGCCGCAGCTCGCCCCCGACCTGCCCGCGGCGGAGTTCGAGCCCGCGAAGAACGAGCCACGGCGCGGCCTGCTCCAGAGCGAGGCCCTCGAGACGCTCCAGCGCTACCTGCCGGCGTCGGGCCACGTCCTGTTCGACGCCGGCAACTGCGCGGCAGCCGCCCTGCACTACCTGCGGGTCCCAAGGACCGTCAGCACCACGATCGCCCTGGGGATGGGTGGGATGGGCTACGCCATTGCCGCCGCTGTGGGCGCCCAACTGGGCTCCCCGTCCGGATCGCGGACGATGGTTTTCTGTGGCGATGGAGCCTTCCTGATGCTGGGTGCCGAGGTCAACACCGCCGTGCACTACCAGCTGCCCATCCTGTTCGTCGTGTTCAACAACGGCATGCACGGAATGTGCGTCACGCGGCAACAGCTCTTTTTCGACGGCCGCATCGAGGCCTCGCGGTATCCCGCGGTCTCTGTCGTCGACATGGCGCGCGGCCTCGGCTCACCCGATCGTCTGTGGACAGGGTGCGCCGACGCCACCGAGGACCTGGACGGGCTCCTTTTGGCCTATCGCGACCGGGCCGACGGGCCGGGCGTGCTCGAGCTTCGCCTGGGACGGGAGCAGATTCCGCCGTTCACGCCCTTTCTGCCCGCCCACGCGCCGACGTACCCCGCGGATCCCTTCGTTGGCGAGTAGCCCGGGGCTCGATCGGCTGGAAGACCGAGAGGCTACCGCCTTGAATCCCGAGACGGAGTGGAGGGCCGAGGTGCAGCGGGTACGGATGCAGCGGGTACGGACCCTGGAGCTCGGGGACGACTACGGCGGGAACTCCGTGCCGATGATTTCCGCCAAGCGGGGGATCATTTCTCTGCCTGAAAAACGGCGTAGCAACAAAGTTTCTTTCGGAGCGCCCAGTACTGGTAGTAATAGACCTTGAAGTCGCCGGTCTGGATCTTGGAGCTCCAGCCGAACCACTCTCCGAGTTTGGATAGGGCGACTGCGGGAAACGAATAGTAGAGCAGCCTACGTGATGATGGCTGGACGAGATGCGTCACGTCCTCCCGCCGAATCTGCTGGAACCCCTCCTGCCGCAGATACCTTTCGAAGTTCTGAATCGACTCCGCCGCATCGATGGCCCAGCCGTGCGTAGTCTTGTCGAGCAGCCGCTGCTCGGAAGGGGTGTAGTCGTCGCGCAATTGAAAACCATCGGCGACGATCAGCCGGCCGCCTGGCTTGAGGAGACGGTAGGCTTCTCTCAAGAACTGGGACTTGTCGTCGGCGTGGCACACGCTCTCGCAGGCCCAGACGACATCGAACGTGGCCGCGTCGAAGCCGGTCTCGGTGTAATCCCGAACCAGGAACGTCGGCACCTGCTTCAGCTGACGCTCCGCGGCCTTGCGCGACGCGGTCGCCGCTTGCATCTCGCTGAGCGTAATCCCGGTAACGCGGCATCCGATGCGCTCGCTCAGGAAGATGGAGCTTCCGCCCACCCCGCAGCCCGCATCGAGGACGTGGTCGGTCGCCTCGATGCCCGCCATCGTAGCCAGGATTTCGTTCTGCCGCTGAAGAGCTTCGCGGAGGGATTTCGTCGACTCGTCCCAGAAGCCCGCATGGATCGCCAGGCTCCGGTCGAGGTCCCACCATCGGCGAAGATTGACATCGCAGACTTCGTAAAAGCGGACGATCTCCTGCCGGCGAGCTTCGTTCACGGCGGGCAGTCTAGGAAGACTCCGAGACGTTGTCAAACCTCCTGCTCGCGCGACGGATTCGGAATCGAGTGCGGCCGGATGGCGGCCTTGTCCGAATCGGCTGAACGCGAGGCGAGCTTGCCCTGCTTACAAGCCCAAGTTTCGCTGGACCTTCATGCTTTTCAGGTCCAGCAACGATCGGAGCTCGGAGCCCGCGGTGCCGCGATGCCGAGGGCGATCGGGAGTCTGAGAAGAACGACGCGGTCGCGACGGGTGACCAACCCGATGCCGAGGTGTTAGTCTCTCGGGCGTGAAGCGACCGTGGTTCGCTCGGGAGAGACTCTGGTGAAAAGACTATCCTCGACGCTGAAAGACTTCGTGGAGAAGCAGGAGCTCGTTCGAATCGCCTGGACCGACGGCGGCGGAGCCCGTGTCGTGCCGGTCTGGTTCGTCATCGTCGGCCGGGAGCACTACATCGGCACCGGATCGGACAGCGCCAAGTGGAGGGCGATGAAGAAGCGCCCGCGCGTCGGCTGGGTCATCGATGGCGGCAAGAAGGGCAAGTACAAGGGCCTGTCGATGCACGGCGAAGCCGAGGAAGTGACCGACCGTAAGCTTCGGCGAAGGCTCTATGCGGCGTTCGGCCGAAAGTATTTCGGGTCGCCGGACCATCCGAAGCACAAGGAGATCTGGGGCGAGGTCGACGATCCCAGCTCGGTCTTCATTCATCTGAAAGCCGCGGACGGCTTCTGGTGGGAGTACTGACCGAGCGCCAGTCCAGCCGGACGCTCACCGACGGCCGCCGGCGCGCGCGGGCTCGTTCTTGAAGACGCGCCCGGCTCGCATGACGAAGGCGACCCGGTCCAGTGCCGCGGGGTCTCTGAGCGGGTCGCCGTCGAGGGCGATGATGTCGGCCTCCATGCCTTTCGAGATCGCCCCGATGCGGTCGGCCAGTCCAAGCGACTCCGCGGCGCGGGAAGTCGCCGAGACGACGACGTCCATCGGGTCCTGCCCGCCCAGGGTCGCGTAGGCGACGAGCTCCTGGGCGTTTCGCCCGTGGCCTCCGGCGACCGCGTCGGTGCTGTACACGAGCTTGAGTCCGGGTATCCGGAGCGCCTCCTGAAACGCTTTCAGCGCGCCCGGGCGCGCGCCCTGGAGATTCGCGAATCCTTCCAACGTGTAGTCGGAGATGCCGTCGTACCGGGAGGCGTTCTCCGCGTAGTTCCGGAAGAGCAGGTCGATCTGATTGCCGAAGTACATGCCGCTCGCCGCGATCTCCCGGAGCGCGTCCGGCCCGAGCATCCAGCCGTGCTCGATCTGGGTGCAGCCGGCCGCGGCGGCCAGCCGG
>DAISKN010000130.1:0-12486 GCA_036820975.1 Acidobacteriota bacterium
ATCGCCTCGCTTCGAAGGAAGAGATTGGGGTCGATCAAACCCACGTAGCTGAAGAGCAGTAGCCCGAGCGATTGCAGGAAAACCTGCGTCGGGGCCGCCATCGGGATCTTTGCGAGCGGAACCGAGACCAGGAGCGCGAACAGCACCCCCGCGAGAGCGCCGAGGAATCCTCCGGCAATCTCTTTCGCCGTCACCGAGCGGATTCGGGTCTCGAGTAAGATCGCGGCGGCGCCGAGGGCGACTCCCAGGGCCGCGTTCGGCAGGAGACCCCAGGGAAGGGGCCTGGAGGCGGTCGCTACCGCGATCATACCCGCCAACAGCAACACGCGAACGAGTGCAATCCACATGATCTTCGATCCTGCCTCTGTCTTGTCTAGAAAATGACGTCCAGGAGCTGTTCGACGCTCTTCAGTCCCACGATGTCGAGATCGGGAGGCGCATCCGGCACCGGGCAGTTCCCCGCGGGAACGAGCGCCCGCCGGAATCCGAGCCGGGAGATCTCCTTGATGCGAGCAGGGAGCTGGCTCGCCGGGCGGACCTCGCCCGCGAGACCCACCTCTCCGAGAAACACCGTTCTCGAGTCGACGGCCCGGCCGCGAAAGCTCGAGGCGACGGCGGCCACGACCCCGAGGTCCGCGACCGGCTCGCTCACCGTGAGGCCCCCGGCCACGTTCACGTAGACGTCTTCGCCCGAGAGCGCGAGCTGAGCTCGCTTCTCCAGGACGGCGAGCAGGAGCGAGAGGCGATTGGCGTCGAATCCGAGGGCGACGCGGCGCGGGTAGCCGAAGCTCGAGGTCGCGACCAGCGCCTGGATCTCCAGGAGGAGCGGCCGCGTGCCCTCGAGCGAGCAGACCACGACCGACCCCGGCGCGTTCTCCGGCCGTTCGGAGAGGAAGAGCCCCGACGGGTTCGCGACCGGGGCGAGCCCGCCTCCGGTCATCTCGAAGACCCCGAGCTCGCCCGCGGCGCCGTAGCGGTTCTTCACAGCCCGCACCACGCGATGTGAGTGATGGCGCTCGCCCTCGAAGTAGAGAACGGTATCCACCATGTGCTCGAGGGCCTTGGGGCCGGCGATGTTCCCTTCCTTGTTCACGTGGCCGATGAGAAACACGGGTGTCCCGGACGACTTCGCGTAATACAGCAGCTCCGCCGCGACCTCACGCACCTGCGTGATGCTTCCCGGCGCCGCGGAGAATCGCGAAGACTGCGCGGTCTGGACGGAATCGAGGACGACGAGTGCAGGCGTGAGCCGCCGGAGCTCCGGAAGGATGCGGTCGAGCTGGGTCTCGCTGTAGAGCAGGAGCCCCTTCGGGTGGATGGCGAGACGCTCTCCCCGGAGCTTGATCTGGCGCTCGGATTCTTCCCCGCTCACGTAGACCACAGTCGACCCGTCCCGGGCCATTTGCGCGGCCACCTGCAGCAGAAGCGTCGATTTTCCGATTCCCGGGTCACCGCCGAGAAGCACGAAAGAGCCATGAACGATGCCGCCGCCCAACACGCGGTCGAACTCCTCGAGCCCGCTCGTTTTCCTTCGCGCGCCCTCGGTCGCGACGTCATCGTAAGCAATGGGCTTGCCGGTGGCCGAGAGTCGAGGGGCGGCCTCTGCCGCCTCTTCGATGCCGACGCTCTCCTCCGCGAAGCTGTTCCAGGAGTCGCAGTCCGGGCAGCGGCCGAGCCACTTGTTCGCGGTCATCCCGCATTGCTGGCAGACGAAAGCGGTCTTCAGCTTGCCCATACGCTGCCGAAGCAAATGAGGCCCCGGCCTCGCGCCGGTCTCCACGTCGATGACACTGTCGGCGGCCGCGGCGGAATCCGGGACCCCGTCATGGAACGAATGAAAAAAGGGTTACCGGAAAAGTATAACACCGGGACCGCTCGGCGAACACCGGTTTCAGACGGGCTCGTCGTGGCGCCACTCGAGGTTCTCGAAACGGGTGTACTCCTTGATGAAGGCCATCTTGATGGTCCCCGTCGGCCCGTTTCTCTGCTTTCCGACGATGAGCTCCGCGATCCCGCGGTTGTCGGGAGTGGCGTTGTACTCTTCCTCGCGATAGATGAAGACCACGAGGTCCGCGTCCTGCTCGAGAGCTCCCGACTCCCTCAGATCCGAGAGCTGCGGCTTGTGTCCGCCGCGGGTCTCCGGAGCGCGGGAGAGCTGCGACAGGGCGACGATGGGGATGTCGAGCTCCTTCGCCAGCCCCTTCAGGGCCCGGCTGATGCTCCCGATCTCCTGGGTGCGGTTCTCGAACCGGCCGCGGCCCTGCATGAGCTGCAGGTAGTCGACGATGAGGAGATCGAGGCCGGCCTCGAGCTTGAGCCGGCGCGCCTTGGCGCGCATCTCCATCACGGCGATGCCCGGCGTGTCGTCGATGAACACCTTCGCCTGGGAGAGATCGGAGACGCCCTGGACCAGCTTCGCCCAGTCCCTCTCGGAGAGAAACCCCGAACGGAGCTTGTGCATGTCCACCCGGGCCTCGCCGCAGAGCATGCGGAGGACGAGCTGCTCTTTCGACATCTCTAGGCTGAAGACTCCGACCGAGCCGCCGGTCTTGAGCCCCACGTGCTGCGCGATGTTCATGCAGAAGCTGGTTTTCCCCATCGCCGGCCGGGCGGCCACGATGACGAGGTCCGAGCGCTGCAGGCCCGACGTGATCTCGTCGAACTCCACGAATCCGGTCGCCACCCCGGTGACCAGCTCCTTCTTCTCGGAGAGCTCGTCGATCTGCTTGAAGGTCTTCTTTACGATTTCCGAGATCGGCTGGAAGCCGCTTCGGATCGCGCCCTCGGCGATCTCGAAAATCGTCTTCTCCGCCTCGTCGAGCACCACCTGGGTCTCCTCGACGTCGCCGAAGCAGGACTGGCTGATCCGGTTGGCGGCGGCGATGAGGTTGCGGAGCACCGCCTTGTCCTTGACGATGCGCGAGTAATAGGGAACGTTCGTCGCCCGGGGAACGCCCTCCAGAAGCGAGCTCAGGTAGGCGACGCCGCCGACGGGCTCGAGATCGCCCGACCGGGAGAGCTCCTCCCTCAGGGTGACGAGGTCGATGGCGTCGCCGCGGGCCGAAAGCGACGCCATTCGCTGGAAAATCCTCCGGTGGGCGTCCCGATAGAAGTCGCGTTCGGTCAGGATCTCCGAGGCGTTGTGAAAGGCCTCGTTCTCGATGAGGATGGCGCCCAGCACGGTGCGCTCCGCTTCCATGCTGTGGGGGAGCGTCCGCTCGAGAGCTCCGGTCTCAACCGCCAAATCGAGTCCTTTCTTAGTGCTCGCGCGCCTCCTCGGCGCGCTCGCTCCCCGCGCTCCTCGCGCGGGGAGGATGGGCCCTCCGGGCCCCGATGCCTGTGCGCCTCCTCGGCGCGCTCCTATACTCGGCGGAAGGCCTTTACTCTTCTTCCTTCTCCACGACTACCGGAACGTTCACTGTAACCTCGGGGTGCAGCTTCACCGAGACAGGGAACTCTCCGAGCGTCTTGAGGGGCTCGTGGAGGAGTATCTTGCGCTTCTCGAGCCGGAACCCCTTGCCCTCGAGCGCTTCCGCCAGATCGGCGAGCGACACCGAGCCGTAGATGTCCTGACCTTCGGCTTTGACCTTGCGGCGGAAAGTCAGCTTCACCGCCGAAAGCGCCCGGGCGATCACTTCGGCTTCCTCTTTCTCCTTCGCGAGCTTCGCCTCGTAGACCTTCTTCTCCTTCTCTATGAGGCGAAGATTGTTCTCGCTGACCTCCATGGCGAGCCGCTGCGGCAGCAGGTAGTTTCGGGCGAAGCCCCGGGACACGTTGACGACCTGGCCGCGTTTTCCAAGGCTGTCGACTTCCTCACGCAGAATCAATCGCATTTCCAGTCTCCGGGAGAAATCAGGAGTAAGGGAGGAGCGCCATGAAGCGCGCCCGCTTGATTGCGGTCTTGAGAAGGCGCTGCGATCGCGCGCTCGCCCTCGAGATCCGCCTGGGCAGAATCTTGCCGCGCTCGGGAATGAAGTTCTGGAGGAGCCGGACGTCCTTCCAGTCGATGTGGTCCTGCTTCTCCAGAAGCGGGTTCACCTTCGCCCGGCGGTAGAAAAACCGGCGCTTCCCGCCGCTCGCGCCGCCATCTCTTCCGCCCCCGCCGCCGCTGTCCCGGCCGCCCCGCCGGCTGCCTCCGCCCGACGAAGATCTCTTGTTCATCATCGATCCATCTCCTCGCCCGCCATCATTTCGTCGTCGGGCAGACCCTGGAAATCGTCCCTATCCTCCGGAGCCCGCGGAGGACGCACCCCGCGTCTTTCCCGCCGGGCCTTCTCTTTTACCGCCTCGCGCTCCCGCCTCCGCGCGAGCTTCTCCTGCTCCTCGTCGATCCGGACCGTGAGGAAGCGCAGGACTCCGTCGGTGACCCGGAGGCGGCGCTCCATCTCCGAGATCGTTGGGGAGTCGGCCTTGAGCTGGCTCAAGATGTAGTTGCCCTCCCAGTGACCTTTGATCGAGTAAGCGAGCCTTCGCTTGCCCAAGGGCTCGGTCGACTGGATCTCGACTCCCTGCTTCTTCATCAGATCCTCGATCCTCCCCACCAGCGCCTTCGACGAATCCTCGTCGAGGCCGGGGTCGAGGATGTACATCAGCTCGTAGCTACGCAATCTCTCCTCCTTGGCAGTCATTGGCCCGACTCCAGCGGTTCAGCTGGTCGGGCGCTCCTCGCTCGGGGCCGCGTTGTAAATGGACATGGCCTTGACCATACCTCCGGGACCGGCGGAAAGAATCATCCGGGTGGCCGCTACCACCCGCGAAAGGACGTCTTCGACCAGAGGACGCTCTTCGGCGGCGAACGGCGCGAGCACGAAATCCGCGAGGTTCTCCTGCCCTCGAGGAGCCGCTGGCCGGATGCCGATCCGCACCCGGGGAACGTCGGTACCGCCGAGCGACGAAAGCACCGAGGCGAGCCCGTTGTGTCCGCCGTCGGTACCCCGCTCGCGAAGGCGGAGCCTTCCCAGGGGCAGGGCCACGTCGTCGAGATAAACCAGAACGTCCGTCCTTTCGATCGAATGGGCGCGCGCCCATTCCGCTACCGGCTCACCGCTGAGATTCATGTAATCGAGCGGCTTCATCAGGGTCACCCTGCAGCCCTCGATCTCCGCTTCCGCGATCGACGCCGGAGCCTCCTGCCGGTCCCAGCGCCCTCCCACGGACGAAAGTATCCTCTCCACCGCTTCGAAACCAACGTTGTGCCGAGTCCCTTCATAACGGCGCCCGGGATTTCCCAAACCGACGAGAAGTCTCGGCAACCGGTCCTAATCCTTGTCCTTGCCTTTGCCTTCCTTGGCCTTTTCCTTGCCTTCCTTCGGCGCCTCGGCCTTGGCGGCGCCTTCGGCGGCTTCCGCACCCTCGACGGCAACGGCTTCGGCGGGCTTCACTTCTTCCTCGGCCTTGGGAGCGACGCAGTGCGCGATCACCACGTTCGCGTCCGAGATCAGCTTCACCCCTGGAGGAAGTTGAAGCTCGGAGGCGCGCAGGTATTGCCCCAGCTCGAGATGGCTCACGTCGGCCACGATCGTCTCGGGGATGTCCTTGGGAAGACAGGAGATCGAAACCGCCCGGGTGACGAAGTCCATGATCCCTCCGCTCAGCTTGACGCCCACGGCGGTGCCGGTGAGCTCGATGGTGACGTCGAGCGTCAGCTCCTTGTCCATCGAGACCCGGACCAGATCCGCGTGAAGCAGCCGGTGCTCCACCGGCTCGATCTGATACTCGCGGATCATCACGTTCTCCTTGCTCTTGGCCCCTTTGACCTCGAGCTCGAAGATGGTGTTGACGCCTCCGTGGGAGCGGATGATCCCGACGATGGCTTTGGGGTCGAGCGAGAGGACGACGGTCTCCTTCGCCCCACCGTAGAGCACTCCGGGAATCCGTCCCGACGCGCGAAGCCGCCGGTTCGGTCCCTTGCCGACGTCCGTCCTCGGCTCCGCTTCCATTGAGATGGCTGCCATTGGATCTATGTTCCTTTCCTCAACGCCGCAAAAAATAGCCGCCTATTATACTACGCCGCGGCAAATTGTCAGGTCCCAGTTCCAGGTTCGCCCTAGACGAAAAGCTTGCTGACCGAGGTCTCGTCGTGGACGCTGAGAATCGCGTCTCCAAGGAGCGAGGCCACGGAGAGCACGTGGATCTTGGCGCACCTCTGAGCCCCGTCATGAAGCGGAATCGTATTGGAGACGATGAGTTTCTCGATCGGAGAGGCTTCGAGCCTCTCGATCGCGGGACCGGAGAGAACCGGGTGGGTGCAGCAGGCGAGAACCCTTTGCGCCCCGGCATCGCGCAGAGCATCCACCGCTTTCACCAGCGTCCCCGCGGAGTCCACGATGTCGTCCACCAGGAGGGCGGTCTTTCCATCGACGTCTCCGATGACGTGGATGGTTTCCACTTCGTTGTTCCCGCCGCGCCGCTTGTCCATCACCGCGAGGGCGACGTTCAGGCGCTTTGCATAGGCCCGCGCCCGCTCCACCCCTCCGGCGTCGGGCGAGACGATGACCAGCCGCGGAAGGTGGAGAGAAGTGACGTACTCCAGCATCACCGGCGCCGCGAAGATGTGATCGACGGGGATGTTGAAGAACCCCTGAATCTGCCCCACGTGAAGGTCCATCGTGATGGCCCGGCTCGTCCCGGCGGTCGAGAGCAGGTCGGCCACCAGCTTGGCGGAGATGGGCACGCGGGGGCGGTCCTTTCGGTCCTGGCGGGCGTAGCCGTAGTAAGGAAGCACGGCGGTGATCCGGTTCGCGGAGGCGCGCTTGAACGCATCGATCATCACCAGGAGCTCGACGAGGTTCTCGTTCACCGGGGGCGCCGTCGGCTGCACCACGAACACGTCCGCACCCCGGACATTCTCGGTGATCTGAAAGGAGACTTCGCTGTCGGCGAAGCGTCCCAGCTTGGCCTGCCCCAGGGGAACGCCGAGGCTCCGGGCGATGTCCTCCGTGAGCTCCCGATTGCAGCTGCCCCCGAAGAGTTTCAGCGGTCTTTCCATCGTGCCGTCGTCTCTCCAATCAAGATCGAATGCCCAAATGCGGACTGGCTGGGGCGGAAGGATTCGAACCTTCGAATACCGGGTTCAAAGCCCGGTGCCTTACCGCTTGGCCACGCCCCAACGGGTTTTTCGGGCCCCGGCGGAGCCCGCAATCCGAGGCGCCCTCATCTTACCAACGAAACCGGCCGCCCGTCGCCCGCGTATCGGGCGCGTCGGAAACGGGGCCGGCCTAGACTGCGTAGCCGGCGGTCATTCCACGCTGGGCGGAGGCGCGGCGCGCCGCGGCTCGGGAGCGAGAGCGCCCTCGCCCAGAATCCGCGGCTCGAGCCGCGACGCTTGATTCACGTCGTTGCGATAGCGCGCGAGGATCTGCTCCTCCATCATCCGCCGGGTGTCGCTGTTGAGCGGATGGGCGATGTCCCGGAACGTGCCGTCCTTGCGCTTCTTGCTCGGCATCGACACGAACAGCCCCTTCGGACCGTGGATGATCTTGATGTCGCTGATGACGAAGCAGTCGTCGAGGATGATCGAGACGAACGCCTTCAGTTTGTCGTCGTCGACGGGAAATATCCGAACCTCGGTGATTTCCATCGGAGTTCTCCTTCGCTGGCACGGATCGCGCTGGCACGGATCGCGCTGGCACGGATGTGGCTGCTGGCACGGATGGCGGGCAGGGGACGAGCGACTTCGGCCCGCGGCACGGTGGTGGCGACGTGGAGCTTCACCGCCCGTTTGCCTCCTCGCCTCGCTCGTAACCGAAAGACGCCAACTGCTTCAGCCTCTCCGCTCGATAGGCCCGACCGCCGATGGTCTTGGTGGCGATGGCCTGGATACCGCGAAGGCCCAGAGAACGCGCCGCGTCCCTGGCCGAGGCTTCATCATGAAAGATTCCGAACACGGAAGACCCGCTTCCCGACATCATCGAGCTGGTTGCGCCCAGATCCAGAAGGAGTCTCTTGCACTCTTGGATGGAATCGAACCGATCGCCCGCCGCGCTCTCCAGATCGTTCACCAGGTCTCTCAGTCCGACTCGAACCTCGGGAAGGTTCCACGCGAAGTGCAGGAGTTTATGACCGGCTTCCCGGTTTGTCAACCGCAAATTGCCGTATGCGTGCGCGGTGGAGATGGCAAAGTCGGGCAGTATCAACACGATGGGCAAGTCGACCGGTCCCTCGAGGGGGTAGACCTCGTCGCCGCGGGAAACGGCGAGCGCGGTCCCCCCATGGAGAAAAAACGGGACATCCATCCCGATCGATGCCGCGAGCCGGTGGAGATCCTGAGACGACGCGCGGGTTTTCCAGAGCCGGTCGAGAGCGACGAGCGTCGCCGCGGCATCCGAGCTTCCGCCGCCGAGGCCCTTGCCCGGGGGCACCCGCTTTTCGAGATGGATAAAGGCACCGCCGCCGCATCCGGCGTTCTCGGCGAGAAGACTCGCGGCGCGGTATACGAGGTTTTCCTTCCCGGTCCCGAGCGACGGAAGGTTCGTGGTCAGGCGAATGCCCGACTCCGCCTCCTCGAAGCGGAGCTCGTCGTGGAAATCGACCGTCTGGAGGATGGTCCGGAGCTCGTGGTATCCGTCGTCTCGCCGCCCGAGCACTTCGAGCCCGAGGTTTATCTTCGCGTAGGCCCGGAGGGCGATCACCGCGGCTCCCGGCCGACGACGAAGACCGCCTCTCCGTCGATCTCCGCCGGGCGCAGACGCTCGGCGTCCGCCGGGATCTCGAGGAGGAAGGTCCCGGGATCGAGCTGGACGTTCACGTCGACTTCCTTCGTTTCGAGGCGCGCCCGCAAGGTCTCGTTCTCGATCGTGAGCTCGTCGGGAAACGGCCGGCCGCGGCTCTTCCACGAGCCGGGATAGGAGACGCGGTAGCCCTCCGACTGCGCGGATAACACTTGTCCGTCTCCGTCGAGCTCGAGAATCCGTTTCGACGGCGTCTCGATCTCGAGAAAGCGGCGGACGCCCCGGCGATATCCGACGATCGGCGACGAGGGGTCGACCGCGACGCCCACTCCGGAGAGAGCCGCCATCATGTCCTCCGAGCGGAGCCGGAGCCCGAGGAGCCTCCCGACCACGTCGGCGACGTCCGGCTCCCGGAGGTAGTGCCGCCGTCCCGGGAAGTACGCGGTGATCTCCTCCCGGCTCGCGACCGCGCTCCAGCGCGTCCCCCCGAAGGCGCCCAGGAGCTCCACCCGCAGTCGATCGGGCCGCTCGAAGAAAACCGCGAGCCGCGCATCGAAGCCGCCGTCGGGACCGCGGCCCCGCACCCCCACCAACCCCTGATAGCGTCGAACCGATTCGGCCTGGCGCCCAAGCTCGTCGAGGAGCGAGGAGACTTCGGCGGCCTCCATCGGGACCGGCGGGGGAAGGGTCTCGGGGGCCCGGGGAGCGCGGGCGCAGCCGGAGAGGAGCAGAGAAAGGACGAAGAACCCCTGCGACCGCCGGCAGCGGGGGTTCATCTTGGCGAGGCGGCTTGCTCGATCTTGCGAACCACGGCGTCCCTCTCGAGCTCGTCGTCTTCCTGGTCCAGCGCCTTGCGCCAGTAAGCGACCGCTTGGTCGCGGTCGCCCTTCTGGAAGTAGAGGTCCCCGAGGTGATCGTAGACCACTCCGGTCAGCCGAAGGCTCTTGAGCGCTTTCAGCAGACTGTCTTCGGCGAGGTCCAGCTTGCCCATCTTGAAGTAGACCCAGCCGAGACTGTCGAGGTAGGCCCCGTTGTGCGGGTCCTGCGCGAGAGCGCGCGTCACGTAGTCGAGCGATTGATCCAGCTCCACTCCCCGATCGGCCAGCATGTAGCCGAGGTAGTTCAGGGTCGCGGCGCTGTCGGGCTCGAGCTCCAGCACCCTCTCGAACTGAGCTTCGGCCTCGTCGAACTTCTGCTGCCGCTCGAGCACGGCTCCCAGCTGGAACAGGAGGCCCACGTTGTCCGGCATCCGCTCGAGCTTCTCCCGCAGGAAGGCCTCGGCGTCGGAGAAGGCCTTCTGCCCCTGGTACAGATCGACGACGCCCTGAATCCGCATCTCGTCGGCTGGATCCTCCGCCGAGAGGGCCAGGGCTTTCCGCAGGGCTTCGTCGGACTTGCCGTTCGCGTCCAGCACCCGGGTCTCGAGAAGCAGCAGCCTCGAGCTCGACGGATGCCTCTCGAGCGCCTGCCCCAGAAACTTCTGCGCGTCGGCGGGGCGATCGGCGGCGAGGAGCGCCTGGAGATAGAAGACGTCGTAGCGCTCGTCCCCGCCCGAGAGCGCGTTCGCTTTCTCGAACGCCTCGACCGACTGCTCGTGCCTCTCGAGCTCCCCGTAGGCGAAACCCAGATGGGCCCAGTACTCGGCGCGGCTCGTATTCGCTTCGTCGCCTTCGCCCGGGAGCTCGACAAGCTTCTTCCACTCCACGATGGCTTTCTCGAGCTCGCGCTTCTCCTCGTAGATCCCGGCGAGGGTGTAGCGGGCGAGAACGTGTCCCGGCTCCGACTGGAGCGCTTTCCCGAGGAGCTTCTCCGCCTCGTCGAACTTCTTGAGCTCCCGATTGACCATCGCCAGACCCACGGTGGCGATGAGGTTCGCGGGGTCCCCCTCGAGCGCCGCCTCGAACTCGGAGACGGCTTCCTCGAGGCGGCCCGCGTTCGCGAGCGCATCGGCGTAGCGGATCCGGGCTTCGACGTCGGTCGGATCCCCCTGGACCGAGCTCTGATAGAGATCTGCGAGCTCGCCGAAACGCTGCTCCGTCTGAAGGAGGGCGGCCAGGCGCTCGCGCGCCTCGGGCTGGGTCGGCTCGACGGCGAGGGATTGCTTCAGCAGCTGAATGGCGCGAGCGCTGTCCCCCTCGTTCTGGCGGATCTGGGCGAGGAGCGTCATGTCGTAATAGGCGCTCGGCTCGAGCCTCACCACTTCCTCGAGCTGTACGGCCGCCTCCGCCGTCTGCCGGTTCGCGAGCAGGAGCCGTCCGAGGGAGCTCCGCGTCTGGACGTCTCCAGGTTCGAGCCGGATCGTTTCGCGGTAGGCCTGGATCGCCACCGGCGCGAGCTCGGGGCTCCCCCCGCTTCTCAGAAGCGTGAAGTAGACCTCGCCGAGCGTCCGGTGAGCGGCGGCGACGTCGGGACCGAGCTCGACCGCCCGCTTGGCGCTCTCGAGCGCCTTGTCCACCTGCCGCATCCTCTGGTAGAGATCCGCGAGCGCCACGTGGGGATAAGCTGCGGTCGGGTCGAGGCGGATGGCCTGCTGGTAGTTCGAGACGGCGGTCTCGGCTTGCATCTGCATCTCCGCCATGCGGCCGAGGCAGAAGTAGTAATAGGCCTCTCCGGGTGCGGGCGCCTCCTGGGCGGCGGCGCTCGCGGCGAGTACGACCCAGACGGCGGACCAGAGCCGAATATCTCTCATGAAGCCTCTCCGGCCCGATTATACCTCCGGCCTTCCCTCGAGCCCGGCTCTTTACGGTCCGGATCGTTGATATGCTAATCGCGCATGACCGCCGACGTCCGCAGCTGGTTTCTTCCTCGCGGCCGTTCGGGCTTTCTGAACGGGGAGTCGTCCTTCGTCTACGGAATCGCCGTCTGGCTCGCCCTCGTCCAGATCTCGATCGCGGCATCCCAGATCGTGCTGGCCATCCTCGTCCTCCTCTGGCTGTACCTGGTGTCCCGCGACGAGGTGCGGGCGCGATCGCTTCCCTACGACGTTCCGTTCGCGCTCTATGCCGTCCTCACGCTCGCCTCCGCCTGGTTCTCGTTCGACCCGCGCGCCAGCTTTCCGGCGACGAAGGAGCTCCTGCTGCTGGTCGTGCCTTGTCTGCTGGTGAGCACCGTGCGCCGACGGGAGACGCTCGAGAGCCTGGTGGCGCTGCTCGTCGCCGTCGGGGACATCGCCGCCCTCGTGGGATTGTGGCAATACCGCTTCGGCGATCTCTCGGACATCAACCACAGAATTCACGGCTTCGTCGGGCATTACATGACCTACTCGGGGCTTCTCATGGGCGTCGGCCTGCTGGCCCTCGCGGGTTTTCTGTTCGCTTCCCCGCGGGCGCGGTATCGTTGGTTCTTCCTGGGAAGCTTCCTCCTGATCGAGGCCGCTCTCGTCCTCTCGCTCACCCGCAGCGCGTGGATTGGCTCCATCGTCGCCGGGATGCTTCTCGTCTTCCTTAAAGACTGGAAGCTCCTGCTGGTCGCTCCCGTCCTCGCGGCGTCGGCCTCGGTGCTGCTCTCGGGCGACGTCGAGCGGCGCATCCTCTCGCTGGTGAGCCCCGACACCTCCGGCTGGGACCGGGTCTACATGCTCGAGGCCGGCTCGCGGATCGTGAAGAACCACCCCTGGCTGGGAGTCGGGCCGGACATGGTGTCGGAGGTCTACCCGATCTACGTCGAGCCGGACGCCCGCCGGCACGACAACCCTCACTTGCACAACAACCTGATCCAGGTGGCCGCCGAAAGAGGGATCCCCGCGCTCGCGGTTTTCCTCTGGTTCGTCGCCGCGAGCCTGGTCGTCGCGATCCGCGAGCTCCGGCGCACCCCGCCT
>DAISKN010000131.1:0-4883 GCA_036820975.1 Acidobacteriota bacterium
TCTTCGTCTCCCTCCTTCTGGCGTTTCTGGGCGCAATCGCCGCCATCGGTCTCGGGCGCTACCTCCTTCACGCGCTCGCTCCCGAGGTCACCAGTGCCTTCTCCCGCGAGCTCTGGGTGGTGTTCCTCCAGCTCACCGACCCGGGAAATATGGGAGAAGACAGCGACAACCCTCCGGTCCTCAAGAGCGCCGCCGTGGTCGCCGGCCTCACCGGGGTCGTCATCTTCTCCGCCCTCATCGCCTTTCTCACCACGGCGCTGGACCAGGCCATCGCCCACTTGAAGAAAGGACACAGCCAGGTCCTGGAGTCGGGCCACACCCTCATCCTCGGATGGGGTCCCCGGGTGGTGGAGATGCTCCGCGAGCTCGTCGAAGCGAACGCGAGCGAGAAGGACCCGGTGGTGGTGATTCTCGCCGAAGAGGAAAAGGAGGAGATGGACGAGTACCTCCGGGCCCACTTCACCGAGCGGAAGAACACCCGCGTCGTCACCCGGAGCGGCTCCGCGGGGTCGGTCCAATCCCTTCGGCGGGTGAACTCTCACCGTGCCAAGTCCGCCATCGTTCTCGCGAGCTGCACCCACTCCGCGACTCTCGAGGTCAAGCTCGCGAGCGACGCCCGCGTCATCAAGGCGGTCCTCGCCCT
This sequence comes from Acidobacteriota bacterium, assembly GCA_036820975.1. GTDB lineage: Bacteria > Acidobacteriota > Vicinamibacteria > Marinacidobacterales > SMYC01 > DAISKN01. The sequence continues at coordinate 644 of DAISKN010000131.1, forward strand.
CGAGTCCTTGATCTCCGAAGACCAGGAGCTCGCCATCGTCGCCGAGGTGTTCACCGACCGAAACCGCCAGGTGGTGAAAGACATCGCCCCCGGGAAGGTGAGCGCGATCGACGTCGAGCAGATCCTGGCGAAGATCATGGTCCAGACCTCGCGCACCAGCGGGCTCGCGGTGGTCTATTCCGAGATCCTCGGGTTCTCGGGATGCGAGATGTACTTCTTCAACGACCCGCGCTGGAACGGCGTGAAGTTCGACCGCCTCCAGTACCACTTCCCCGACGGAGTTCCCATCGGCATCCGTCCCAGGGGCGGCGAGATCGTGATCCGACCGCCGGCAGAGACCGTTCTCAAGGCCGAGGACGAGATCGTCATCATCGCCCAGGACGATTCGTCCATCGAGTTCCGACCGAACCCGGTGATGATTCCCAAGGCGCGCGAGGTCCCCGCCCTCCGGACCGAGCGGGAGGTCGAGCGCCAGCTCATTCTCGGCTGGAGCTACAAGGCGCCGATCATCATCCGCGAGTACGCCGACTACGTTCTCGAAGGGTCGGAGGTCGACGTGGTGGTCAAGGACGCGCCCGAAGCGCTCCAGGCGACGGTCGCTAGCCTGGACGGCGAGGGAGTGCGAGTCCGGCTCATCGACAAGGACCCGCTGACGAGCGAAGACCTCGAGTCGGTCAATCCCTTCTCTTACAACCACGTCGTCATTCTTCCGCAAAAACCCCACCTCGACGCCGAGCCCGAGCGCATCGACTCCGAGACCATCGTGGTCCTCCTCCACCTGAGAAAGCAGCTCAAGGCGCTGACCGACGCAGGGACCAAGGTCTCCACCAAGCTCATCACCGAGATCCTGGACTCGGAAAACCGCGACCTCATCTCCCACGCCGGGGTCGACGACTTCATCATCTCCAACCGCATGGTCTCCATGCTCTTCGCCCAGATGAGCGAGGAGCCGGAGATCGAAGGGGTCTACGAGAACCTGTTCCGTGAGGAGGGGTCGGAAATCTACGTCAAGCCCGCGTGGCTGTACTTCACGACGCTTCCGGTAACCTGCCGCTTCGGCGATCTCATGCGCGCGGCGCAGAAGCGGGACGGCGAGATCGCAATAGGGTACAAGCTGAAGAAACTCGAGTCCGACGCCGGCGCCAACTACGGCGTCAAGATCAACCCCCCGAAGGACGCGATGGTCACCCTAGGCCGCGACGACTGTTTGGTCGTGGTAGCGGAGGATGATTGCTGATCCGCTTCGCGCTGTGATGGTTGAGGAAATCTCCGACCGTCGCCCCAACGAAAACGCTCAAGTAGACCCTAGTCTCTTGAGCCATTTCCAACCTCACAGCACACCGCTCAGGGATAGCAAGCTGAGAACAACCCAGGCGGATCCAACGAGTACGGCGCCGATTCTAAAGGGCCGCTCGCTCCATCGAGTCCGCGTCACGGCGTACTGCTGCTTGACGGCCTTCGTAGCGAAGGCATGCCGAAAAAAGATCAGAAGCACTCCGGCACAGAGAAGCACGATGTTGCTTGTCGTTTCAATCACCGTTTAGCCTCAATACTTTGCCATATCCGCACGCGATCTATCACAGCCCAGAGGTCAAGCAGCCAGCCATGCGTAAAATACAGAGCCAGACACGCCCGCCGGTCCACCAACGCCGAACTCTGTAAAGCGGCTTCCTCCGCCACCGAAGGTCCCCCAACCTCCCTGTATCGAACCGATTAGAGTCCCTTGGACGCCAAAACTCCATCCCGGGCTGACAGAGTTGGCGGAGATCGTATAGGAAGCACTGAACCCGGGTGTCGATGCTGCGGGTCCAAGGTAAACGTAATGGTCGCCGTTGAACGCTTGAATCCATCCAGCAGTGAGGCCCAGAATCTTATGCGAGCCAATTGTCGCATTGAGGGCGGTGTAATCTTGTCCGGCGCTGGCGTGACTCCGCGGACAAGCCCGGCACACGTGCCCGTCTTGTCGCGGGGTGGGAGCCTCCGGTCAGTTCGGAGCGACGTTCAATACCACCTGGTGCGCTGCCCTGCGCGAAGACCCATCCGGTGAAGCCAGCGTGAGGCGCAAGCGAGTGCCCTTGCGCAGGACCATCGGTTTTTCGAGCCGGTAGGTCCGCGGCCAGGCGGGGTCGAAGCGGCGAAGGCCGATGAGAGCGACGGTCGCCCCGTCGTGGAGTAACGCTTCGGCGATAAGGGACTCGATCGGACTCTCGACCATCGGAAGTAACGAGAGCATCTCGACGTCTCGCGTGAGCGGGTACATGGCCACTCCGTCTCTCGCCTCGACGACCAGGGTCTCGATCGGCTTTGCTTTCCCCTTCGCGAAGTAGAGGCCGACGCGGCTCCGGTCGCGAATCTCCTTCCCCTCGTCGAGCCATGTCTTCTTGTAGTGGATTCGCACGAGCAAAGACGCGCCTGCCGGTAGCCGGACTCCCCGTCCTTCGGGCCAGACCTCGGCTCCCTCGCCCGCGACCCAGGAAGCCGCTGGAGCTCCCACGTTCTTGCCCTTCGGGACGACGAAGACGAGCGCCGAGCGGACGGCGTTGGGGCGCTCGGGTCGGAACTCGATCGATCTCAGGAAGCGCTCGCGCCGCAAGTCGGGCTCAAGCCGGACTTCGTGGACCGCCTCTGCGCGATCCGCGGCGAGGACGAACTCCTCGGGAAGCTCGAGAACCAGGTCGGGCTCACTCCTTGGAGTTTCGACGGTCGGTCCCGGATGTCGGGCCTCCGCTGGATCGCCCTCCGGGGTTCCGCCGAGACACCAGTCGACGATGGTGTTGACCTCGCTCGCCGTCAGCGAGGGGGAATGCCGAAATGCCCCGTAGCGCTCGTCGGCGAACCAGGGCGGCATGGAAAGCGAGAGCACCTGGTTCTTGATCGATACCGCCCAGGGGAACGTGTCCTTGTAGGCGAGAAGCGACATGGGGGCGACCCCGCCCTGCCGGTGGCACGACCCGCAGCGGGTCTCGAAGATCGGGAGCACATCGCGATGGTAGGTGAACCGGGTCTTCGTCGGTTTGTGGGCTTCGAGAGACGTTGGCGCCGCGGCGAGAGCGAGCGCCGCCGCTACGATGGCCGGCTTCATCGAGCGACCCCGTACGACGACGCGATCTGCGCGGCGGCTTCCTGGAACCGGTCGTAGGCGAGAAGCAACTTCTCCTTGTTTCCGAGATCACCGTAGTCGTCGAGGAGCCACGCCGCGCGCACCAGCTCCTTGAGCGCCCACGCGAGGGAGGCCGGGTCCTTGGAGCTCGAAACGTGTCGCTCGAGTGCCAGGGCCAGGTCCTTGGCCTCGAGCGCGGGAACGTAGATCTCCGTGAACCCGCCTCTCGCGAGAAGGTCCTGGACGCGGCGATCGCGCTCGACGATCGCCGCGGCGATGGCCACCGGGTCCTCGGGCACGACGAGCTCGCCAGTAGTCGGCGCGGCCACTGCTGTACTCGACGAAAGGCTCGCGAACACGAAGTCGAACCGCTCGAAAGGTCCATCCTTCTCGAACTGGATCTTGGCCGCGACTTCGCGCGGGAGAGACCCGGTGGGAACCCTCGCCTCGAGGTAGCTTCCGTCCCGGGACGGAAGGAGGGGGTAGGCGACGAGCTCTTTCGTCTCGCGAGTCGCCGGGTCGAAGCTCTCCTTCAAGACCGCTCTGCCCTTGAACGGTTTCGAGGAGAGCGGCCGGGAGAAGTTGTCGTAGAGATGGACGCGGAAGACTCCATCCTCGGGATACACCCCCTCGAGATGGTGCCAGGCATCGGAGGCCATGAAAAAGATACCGCCGTGCTTCGGGTTGTGATCCTGATGGGGCCTCGCGCTCGTCGAGGAAACGAGGGCCATTCGGCAGATCGGACAGGACCCGGGCTCGAGCTCCCGCACCTCGGGGTGCATGGGGCAGGCGAAGAACACCTCGTGGCTCACGGGACGGAGATCCCGGCCACAGACGCGGCACTTCCCGGGCTCGGGCTCGGAGAGCGCGTGGAGCGGACAGCTCCATACCACGGTCACCCGCGCGCGAGCCAGGGGTCTTCCGCACTGGGCGCATAGACCTTCGTTAGCCGAAGTCTCCTCCCGGTGAACCGGGCAGGTCCAGATGAGCTCTTCACCGGCCTGGGTCTGGGCGCAGGCGAGTTCTACATCCCTCGCGATGCAGCAGCGCTGCGGCCTTAGCATCAAGCGGCGGCTGAAGCAGGCGGCGTGGTCGCGGGTTATCAGACGCAGGTCCCGCGTTCAACCGCCGAGCACGCCT
>DAISKN010000131.1:4893-12461 GCA_036820975.1 Acidobacteriota bacterium
GCCACCCGAGATTCATCCTCTCGTATCGTATCCCAGGCGTTTGCCGCCTCCCATTACCGTACGAGCGACGGCTTTGTTACTCTGGGCACGTGGGCGCTCCCGAGTTCACCGAAGACGGCATCGATCGGCTGGTCGACCAATATCGAGATCAGTGTCTCTGGTTTCTTCGAAGGGATTTCTATCCGAGAACCCTCGAGGAGCGATTGCGGGTGCTCGGGTATATCGAGCGCTACGGCGACCGCTCCGGCTTCGAGAAGGCGGCCCAGGCTCGCAGATGGCTCTTACACCGTTCCAGAAAAGCGTCTGTCGCCTCCTAGCCGGTAACCGCATCGCATCCGGCGAGAGTTACGTGGCGGGAGGCTCGGCGCTCAACGAGCTCATAGCCGCGCCAAGGATCTCACGCGACATCGATCTCTTCCACGACTCGGAAGAAGCCGTGGCCGCGAGTTGGGATTCGGATCGGGGGCTGCTCGAGAAGCAATTCGACGTTTCCGTTCTGCGCGATCGGCCGGGGTTCGTCGAGGCTCGCGTAGCGGACGAGCAGGATTCGGTGCTGCTGCAGTGGACGAGAGACAGCGCCTACCGCTTCTTCCCTCTGATAGAGCACGAAGAGCTCGGGCTGGCGCTTCATCCCTTCGACCTCGCCACCAACAAGGTGCTGGCCCTGGTGGGGAGGCTCGAAGTGCGCGACTGGGTGGACGTGATCGAATGCGATTCGAGCATCCAACCGCTCGGCTACCTGGCCTGGGCCGCGTGCGGCAAGGATCCGGGCTTCAGCCCGGCCGCGATTCTGGAGCACGCGCGGCGATCGGGGCGCTACTCGGTCGATGAGGTGGCGGAGCTGTCGTTCTCCTCCGGCCCGCCGGACGCAGCGGACCTTTCCCGGCGTTGGCACACGATTCTCCATGCCTCCGACGCGCTCGTCGCGGCCCTACCGCCGGAGGAGGTCGGAAGATGCGTTCTCGCTCCTTCTGGCGCTCTCTTCCGTGGTGGAATCGGTGAGCTCGAGGCGGCCCTCGAACGCGGGGAGATTCGCTTTCACGCGGGATGCATCCGGGGCGCCTTACCGCAGATCCACGGCGAATGAATCCGACGGTGATCAAGTCGGCGAGCCCTCCTCCCGAGAGCGTTGGAGTCTGGACCGAGGAGCGCTGCTTCATCGTCGAGACCTGGAACCATCCCTCCGACTCGAGCGTATCTCTCGCGCGGGCGCGTGTCCCTCCCGGAGTCACGACGGCGAGACATCGCCTCGCGGTCGATGAGCGATACCTCATCGAAAAAGGCTGGGGCCGGGTCGAGGTGGACGGAATCGAAACGGAAGTGCGGCCGGGCGACGTCGTGCTCATTCCGCGGGGCGCGACGCAGCGCATTCGGAATCCGGGAGACGAGGACCTCGTTTTTCTCTGCGTCTGCACCCCGCGATTCGAGCCCCGGCACTACGAAGATCGCGAGGCGGAAGCTTGAGCGAGCCTCTCGAGCTCTCGGGAAAAGTCGCCCTCGTGACCGGCGCTTCCCGCGGCATAGGACGCGCCATCGCTTCCCGATTCGGCGCCGCCGGGGCGGCGATCGTCGTCCACTACCGGGAGCGGGAGGCGGAAGCGCGCGATCTCGCGCGGACCCTCGAATCACATGGCACCCGCGCCGTCGCGATCGGAGCGGACCTACGGAAGGCGGCTGAAGTCGACGCTCTCTTCCGCGCCGCCGCGGACGAGGTCGGCGATCCGGACATCCTCGTGAACAACGCGGGGAGCTACCCTCTCCACCCGCTCGTCGACGCCCCTCCCGAGGAGTGGAAGACCGTCGTCGAGACGAACCTCGTTGCGGTGCACTTCGCCACCCAGGCCGCCGCTCGGCGTCTCATCGCGCGAGGCGCTCCCGGAGCCGTGGTGAACGTCGCCTCGATCGAGGGCCTTCAACCCGCTCCCGCGCACAGCCACTACGTCGCGGCGAAGAGCGGGGTCCTCGCCTACACGCGCTCCGCCGCGCTCGAGCTCGGTCCTCACGGCATCCGCGTCAACGCCGTCTCCCCCGGGCTCATCTGGAGAGAAGGAATCGAAGACGCTTGGCCGGAGGGAGTCGCCTCGTTCCGCTCTCGCGCGCCTCTCGGGAGACTCGGCCGCCCGGAGGAGGTCGCGGAAGCCTGCCTGTTCCTCGCGTCCCCGCGCGCCAGCTTCATAACCGGCGCGAACCTCGTCGTCGACGGGGGCGTTCTCACCGCGCCGGCTTTCTAGACAAACCGTATTGACAAGGGGACAAGGAAGGTCTATATCAAGGGTGTAATCGTCGGGAAGGGAGGCAATGCATGACGTCTCCGCCGGACCAGCAGAGCCCCTCGGGGGCCTGAGGATCTTCCCACAAGACCTCCTCCGGCCGCCGAGGGCAACGAAAGCCGGGCTCTGACGGATTCCGTGATCCCAATCGCCCATTCGGCCGCGCTCCAGCGCAGCCAGGGAAACGAACCGAGCGGCTCCAAGGAATTCCGCCAAAGCCATTTCTGGCTCGTCGGATCGGGCGGGAAGCCGATGAATGGTCTTCCCGCGGAGGAAGCTCAATCCGAGCTTCGACAGCTCGATTGTGGTCGCCGTTCTGCGACCGACCGAGCCGCCGATCCATGATGCCGCGACCGGCTCGTGGCTGAAGCGCGCGAATTCTCGCGCCCTGTCGGCCGCGAGCCTTTGCGTTTCTACCGCCCTGGAGAAAGTCTCTGTTCCAGCTTGGAACGATAGACCTTGAGGTAATCCGACTCGAAGACGAGATCGAGCGAAGGAAGCTCGAGGCCGTCGGCCGCAAGGTGATGTTCGCTCTGGAGTGACAGGTCGAAGACGACGTAGTCGGCGCCGAGTTGTCGGAGCGCAGCCCTGCCTTCCTCCTCGTTCCCGGGAAACAGCAAACGCCTTTCGAGTCGATAGGCGTCCGTATCCAACCAGGGGAGACCCGTACGGACTATCCGCCTTCCGGTGAGAGCCGGGATCCACTGGGCGACGTCGGCACCGGCGAAGAAAACGTCGCTTTCGTCCGAGTGCTCGCGGATCCAAGCACCGAGGTTCGTCAGTCGCTCCGGGACCGGTTCCAGGGACAGCCGAAAGTGCGGGTCCATCTCGTCGGGACGCCACCACCAGGGAAGCGTAAGAGGAAACCACAACAGCAGAACGACCGAGGTCAAGCGAGGCCAGGTCCAGCGGAAACTGGCTCCCGCACGTTGCCGGGTGGACAGGAGACGACCCATCAAATCCACCAACCCCATCGCCGCGAGGACCGCGGTGATCACGACGAGGAAGAAGTAGATCTCATCCGACTGCCTCGCCTGCCCGACGAACAGCAGCACGGCGTTCGCCGCCCAGGCCGCGTACGCCCCGACGATGAGACCCACCCACAGAAGTCCAAATCGGCTGCCCCGTTTCCAGCAGCCCCAGATCCCGAAACAAGCGAGAAGGAACGTGGGACCCAGGTCGAGAGTCGCGAGAAACAAGAGCGAGTGAGTTCTCGATGGGCTGTCACCCCAGACACTCATCTGCGGGTTGTCCGGATGCACGCCCGTGGGAAAGCTCACGACCGGAAAACTTCGCGTCAGGTACCACAGATAGGGCGCCACCAGAACGAACGAGACGAGAACGATCGCAGCCAACCGCCCGCTCTCGGCGCTCCAGCGTTCCCGGCGCCGCCACCACCCGAGAACGACGTAGAACGCGACCCCTCCGCACACGAGTGCCCAGTGGACGATGAACGCCCAGCCGAGCGCGCCGAGCACGAGCGCCGCCGCGGCGGATCGCCGCAGCGTCGGACGACCCGCGGCGAGAGTCACGAACAGAGGGACGAGCGTCCAACCCAGGGCGTGATTGGGTTTCAACAAGAAAGTGCGCTGCCAGAAACTCCGGTACGGACTCAGGTAGTCGAGCGGTCCCGTGGGCGCAAGGAGAACGAGGAACACCACGAGAAGGCCCGCGAGCGCGGGCTCGACCCCCGTTCCCGGGGACTCGACGTCGGGTCGATTCCTGAAGGAGGAGAAGAAGCTCATCCCGACCAGCGTGATCGCCAGGGCCGGCAAGAAGGGATAGATCTTCATCACCGCGGCCGGATCGAACAGGGAGAGCGCGGAAACCAGAAAGGCCCATGCGGGCTCGAGGTTACGTCCTCCGACCACGCCCGACTCCCACGGGGCATGGCCGGCGGCGGCGGTCGCGGCCCACCCGAGGTTCCTCTGGCGATCCATGCCCGCCTCGAGGCCGTACAACCGCTGAAGAGGGTAGGTCGTTAGAAACCAGCACGCGAGCGCGAGGAGGATCACCACCCAGACGCTTCCCACCTTTCGCGCGCGAAAGAGCAGCGCGACCCACGTCAGGTAGAGAACGGCGTAGATCGCTCGTCCCGTCGAAAGAAAGCCCGCGACATCGAGCTCTCCCACCGGGATCCCGAGGAAGTTCATCCTTCGGCCTCGACACCCGCGCACGGTTCAAGGCGGTACCGGGCGATGGAGGGAGCCGGGTCCGGCGGCACCGGGCGCCTCAATCGCGCACGTACCCCAGCGACCGTAGATTCTCGAGCTCTTTGGGATCGAGCTCCACGGGAGCGCCTTCGCGTCGCTCCAGAGTCCAGAGCGGCTCGAGCGCCTTCCGAAACGACTCCGCGAGATCGCGATGCCCGTCGAGCACGTCGCGCTCCTCTCCCCGATCGTCGGTGATCCTGTACAGCTTCTCGCTCCCGCCGGTCTCGAGGATCGAGTCGTAGAGCGGGTTGCGAGGCTCGTAATCCGGCACGCCGGGTCTCGTCAGGATGTACTTGTACTCCCGGGTTCTGAGCGCCTTTGCCTCCGGTCCCCAGGCCAGCGCCTCGGCGAAGAAATAGCGCCGCTGCTCCCGGGCTCGACCCGCGAGAACCGGCATGAAGCTCGCTCCGTCGAGCTCCGGCGGGATCGGAACGTCGAGATAGTCGAGCAGGCTCGGCACGACGTCGATGAGCGCCGTCAGGCTCTCGTTGGTTCCGGGAAAGGCGGACTCCGCCGGGAACTTGACGAGGAGCGGCACTCTCAGGAGCTCATCGTACAGCGAATGGCCGTGCAGGTAGCTGCCGCGCTCGAAGAGCTCCTCGCCGTGGTCGGCGGTTACGACGATGAGGCTCCTCTCGAACAGACCGTTCTGCTTCAGTATCGAAATGAGCTCGCCGAAACGGGCGTCGTAGTACCCGGCGTGGTTCTGGTAGAGCCGGCGGACGTTGTCTCTTTCGATCTCCGTCGGCTCCCTGTGCAGGAACGTGTCGTAGGAGATCTTCTCCGGGCTTCCCGGGCGGCCCTCTCCGTTCGCTTCCCGAAACAGCGGAGCGTGGACGTCGTACGAGTGAAGAAACAGGAAGAAGCTCTGCCTGCGGTGCTTCTCGATGAACGCTTTGAACGTTGGAATCAACGGCGCCGCGTCCCTTACCGATTCATCGACGAAGGAATGAAAACCCTTGTCGACGCCGTAGTCCGGGTTCAAGGAGTGGTCGCTGGCGATGGCTGCCGTAAGGTAGCCGTTCCGACCCAGAACTTCCGCCATCGTCGTCACCGCACCGTCGGCGAGCGTTCCGTTGTGACCGTATGCGAGGTTGAGACCGTGCCGGGAAGGATAGCGTCCTGTCAGCAGAGAGAAATGCGCGGGCAGGGTCCACGGCGAAACGGTGAAGGCCTCGGTGAACCTGACAGCCGAGCGACCGAAGGCGGAGAGGTTCGGAGTGTGGCCGGCGGAATCCTCGTTGAAGGGGCCGATGAAATCCGGCCTCAGCGTGTCGACCGAAATGAGGATGACGTTGGGTCGAGCCGCTTCCTCGCTATCCCGCGACAGGACGAGAGGAGCTCCCCAGAAGGTGAGGCCCGGTCTCACCGCGCTCGACTCCGATTGCGGATCGCCGCCTGCGGGGCGCGATACGCCCAGCCGCAGCTCGACCGTCGACTCCCGGCGCACGGGGAGCTCGACGTCGAGGCTGAAGAAATCGCCTTGCTGCTTCTGTGCCTCCGCCGAGACCGTCTTCTCGAAGAGGCGCTGAGAGCGCCCGCCGGAGGTGAGCTCGGCGAAGAACGTGACGGCGTCGCTGCCCTCCTCGGTTCGCCCTAGATCGAATCCATACCGCGCCTGGAGACGTTCGCCCGGCTCCGCGCTCAGTCGATAGGCGTAAACGGACCCGGCGGGAGCGAACAGGCCGGGGACGAGCTCTCGCCCCTGCTCGCTCACTCTGCGTTCGGCGGTCTTGATGAGATAGAAGAAGTCCCGGGACTGATAGAGGCGGTCGGGCGAGTACTCCAGGTTGAGGAGCTGCACCTCGGCCCTCGCCGGCTTTCGATCGGGGGCGAGGCGGGCCGATGCCACGGGGTCGCCCTCGTTCGAGAGTCGCTGGTGCAAGAGACCGCCGAGGACGGCTTGAGCCCGATGATTCCCGGCGCCCGACCTGGAGAGCTCGACACCCCAGGCGCCGTCCGTGCTCGTGTACCCGTCATCCTCGTCCTCCAGCAGACTCGCATCGACCGCCGTCTTCTCGTCGACGGCGACGAGAACCCGTCTCTCCCGTACTTCGACGCGATAGGTCCGCCACACCTCGTTGGTCGGCTCCCCACGCACCTGCGCGAGGACGGAAGTCGTCGCAGGAGGGAGATTCTCGCCGAGCCGCTGCCGCTCGACCGTCACCGCTCCGTCCGACCGAAACAGGATCGCGTATCGTGTCCCCGGCCGCTCGCCGAAGAAAACCGTCAACAGCTGCTCGCCCGCCTCGGCCCAGCGGGTCCGGTAGCGAAAGCTCAGAGCGCCGCCGGGCGCCTCGCGAACGTCGGGCTCGAACGTCAGGCGGTTGTAAAATGCGCCCGTCCGCGTCAGGTGGACGTAGCCCTCCGAGTCGAAATCCCAGTCACCGGTCTCGAACGCGATTCCCTGGACCGATTCGAGTGCAGGCATCGAGACCGTCGCCTCGCCCAGCATCGCGATCAGATCGTGCTTGACTGAGTATCGGTCCGACATGGCCGGACTCCTCCCGCAAGCCGGCGCGAGGAGCGCCGAGGCCAGGGAGAACATCGGGAGCCACGTTGAATACCGTGAGCAGCGTGCTCGATCGACGAGGCTTACGAGAATCGGCGAGCACACGCCGGCATACTACTGTAACCCGTTGCACCCTCGCAATTTCCGGGGCCTATTCCCGCGCGGGCGCCCTAGGGTTCCCGGGTCCCGACGGCGGAGGGCTCTGGAATCGATCGCCGCGAGAGTCCGTTGGGGATCGGCGCGCTCGGACGATCGCCATCCTCTGGCGCCGCGATCACCAGCGTGATCACTTTCAGGCGCGGCGAGCCGAGCCTGCGCTCGTGCCACCAGAAGTCGAGAGAGTCGCGGACGATTCCGGCGAGACGCCCGGCGACGAGTCTCTTCCAGGTCACGAAGCGATCCTCGATGACGTACCCCAGCGTCCGAATCCTCTCCTCGAGCTCGGGAAGCGAGAGCCCGAGGCAGTCGGCATCGTGCACGCCCTCATTCGAGTGCAGACGCGTCCACTGCAGGAAGCACGTGCCCCCGGGGCGCAGGCTCTCCATCCACGCCCCGAAGCACCGGTCGAAGTCA